>CARBKU010000138.1 GCA_948946035.1 uncultured Clostridia bacterium | reverse complement strand
ACTAATTTCATGGGTTTGTTCTGTATTTAAAGTTTCAGAAGAATCTCTTATTAATACCTTTGAAGATGAAACCCACACTTTTATAAATCCAATGGAACAATTACTAACAGAAGATGAAAATCTAATGCTTGATTTAGAAAAAGAATATCAAAAATAGTTTAAAAATATAGTAGAGTTTCAAATTAAACTCTACTATATTTTTACCATTCAATTACATTTAATTTATCAAATCTTTCTTTCCAACATTTAGCTTTTTTATCATATAATTCTTTTGAGTTTCCTTTATGTTTAATAGGTCTAATCGTTCTACTAAATATATTACTTAATCCATAAGGTGCATAAACTCTTATTTCACCTTCTATTTTTGTTACTCCTATAGCATGAACTGTAGCAATCCATTGACTTATTGCATCTTCTGAATTTTTGTATTGGTCTATTTCTTTATTTTAGTTATCTTTTTTCCATAAGTGCATTCTCGCTTCATTATGTACATCAAATTGATAATTTATATTCAATTTTTTAAAATACTCGACAATTTTATCTTCTAAAACTTGTTCATCTTCTTTAGAAAGATTATTTTTATCGTAATAAATGACATCTATATCTTTTATTCCATAATTTAAAGGTTTATTATCATAGTAATTCCATATTGTTTGAAATATTGAACCTGCTGCAATATAAAAATTAGGTAAATTAAGTTCGCTTATGTAATTCAATATTAACATTAATTCTTTATTTTGTTTAATTATTTCAATAAATTTCTCGTTTTGTTCAAATATACTCTTATATTCCATTTGCATCACTTCCTAAAAATACTTTATACAGCTTTATCTAATAATAATGCTTTCATAATACATTTCTTGAAAATCTGTTAGTAACTTTATCTCACTATCAGTAAAAGTTTTATTTTCTGGTACTATGACTAATTTATCATCATCATCATTTAATCTATGTATTACTGCAATACATTTTCCCTTATATTCTTTTAATGGTTTATATTCTCCTAAAATATAGCAATCTAGTTCTTCACCATCTCCACTAATTGTGTTTGGTATAAAACCATAATTTACTAAATATATATGATCTGAATATTTAGGATGGCAACTTCCAATTGGTCTATCTATTTTTACATATACTTCTTTTCCTATATATTCAATAGCATTTGCTTTTTCACTTTTTTGTTCCATCTCAAAATCTCCTATATAATAACTTTTCTAATTATATTTCATTTTTATATGTCAATCTGTTCTATATCAAGTAGTTCATTATCACTAAATATTAGTTTTGTTATACTAGGTTCTTTTATTTCTATAATTTTATTGTTATATGTTAGTTTTACATTTTCATCTAATTTACACCAATTTGTTAATAAAAAACTAATTAATGCACCATGACTCACTAAAGCAATTCTTTTTCCATTATAGTCATGCAATATCATATTTATAAAATCAGTAGCTCTAGTAGTTACTTCATTACAACTTTCACCACCTAAACTTTTCCATTCTTTATTTAATAAATATTCTTGTACAATTCCATATTTTTTGTCTTTCATCCATTCTGCTATAATCCTTAAATCTCCTAGTTTTCTTTCGTTTAATCTACAATCTATATTCATTTTTATATTATTTTTATCTGCTATATATTTGGCTGTGCTTTTTGCTCTTGAATAACTACTGGTCCATAAAACATCTATATTTTGTAATTCATCATTTTCGCTCAATTTTTTTGCTTGTTGTTTACCATTAACAGATAAAATAAATTTCTCATTCATAATTTGAGTAGATTCATCTGTATTTTTTATTCCATTTTCTTCAAATTCTTCTGTATGTTTTATTAAATAAATAATAGTATCCATTAAAAATCCCCCTTTTCATAATTAAATGTATTTGATAAATACTATCATAAATAAACTTATTTTACAATATAAGCATTAATATTTTTTACTAAGGTGGTCATCACTTACTGTGCTAACCACCTTTTCCCATTATAAAATCCATTTCTATTGTCAATTACAGAAATGGCATAAAGTAGTCATATCAAGGAGAATATTCATTTTATACATTTCTTTCATTGACAATGTTCCTTTGAAGATACTTTTTAGAAAAAAGGGAAAAAAAACGGAATTGAATTTCTTATTATCTGATATTATACTTTAGTTAATCTTTAATTTTACTTTAGTTTTATTACTTTTTATTAGTATTACTATGCTTAAAAGTTGTTAGTAAATTTTTGACTAGCTATAAAATAGTAGTTTAGTTATACATTGTCAATGAAGAAAATTTATAAAATGATTATTCTTGCAAAGCTTTACTTCTTTATGCAATTTTCGTAATTGTACAATGTTATTACATTTTATAATATGGTAATGGTGTTTAACAGAATATTTGTTAAACACCTTAACTGACAGAAAAAAGGAGTGATTTTATGTGTAATTCAAACAAAAATAAGATAATTCAAATGTACTATGATCAACATTTACGACCTACAGATATATCAAAAGCACTTAATATTGATAATGGTTATATTACAAGAATTATTAAACAAGATGAAAGATACCAAATGGAAAAAGAACAAAGAAAACAATTTAATAAACAAAAGAATAAAGAGCAAACTATTGCTTATATAAAAGAACTTAGACATTCACAAAAAGAAGAATATGAAATTTTACAATATCAGTTAGCAATGGATTCAAAAATTGAATCTAAAAGTTCGATTATTTCTAAAATTAATTTTAGAAAATACAACTCTAGTGCATATAACTACAATAGTAATAAAAAACAATTTGAGTTAGATAAATCTATCAATGCTACCTATTGTTTTCCTAAAGTAATAAAATATTAAATTTTCTATTAAAGCCAAAGGGCTTTATTTTTTTGTTTTCACAAATACAAGTCCTTTAGAATACAGTAAAATAGGAGGATTTTGTATGTGTGAAAAAGTGAATTTTAATGTAATAGAAAAAAATAAAAGTAGCAATATAGAAGATATTGTGAAAAGTATAGAAACAATTGTTAATAAGCTAATTGTAAATGAATTTACTAATTGTATTGATTAAGTCTACTTATTTTTGTATAATATGCTTGTACGAAATGAGTAGTTATACGATTGGAGGTATAACTATTGAAAGTTGCTATATATTGCAGACTTTCTCGTGAAGATGATGACAAACTTCATGAAAACGATGAAAGCGAAAGTATCCAAAATCAAAAATCTATGCTAATTAATTATGCAATAGAAAGGAGTTGGGATATTTATAATATTTACTGTGATGAGGACTATTCTGGAATTGACAGTGAAAGACCTGAATTTAATAGATTATTAGAAGATGCTAAAAATCATAAATTTGATATTGTCCTTTGTAAAACTCAAAGTAGATTTACTCGTGATATGGAAATTGTTGAAAGATACTTACATAACAAATTTATTGAATGGAATATACGATTTGTAAGTCTTGTAGATCATGTTGATACTTTAGATAAAGGAAACAAAAAATCAAGGCAGATTAATGGTTTAGTTAATGAGTGGTATTTAGAGGATTTATCAGAAAATATTAGAAAAACATTTGATAGTAAAAGAAAACAAGGATTACATATTGGCTCTTTTGTATGTTATGGTTATAAAAGAAGCCCAGAAAATAAAAATAAACTTGTTATTGATACAGAAGTAGCTGATGTTATTAAGTTAATTTTCAACCTTTATGAGCAAGGAAATCGGTGTTACGAAAATAGCTCAAATATTAAATGATAAAGGAATTTTAACACCTACAAAATATAAACAGTCACAAGGAGTTAACTTTAAAAATCAAGGCAAAAATATTGACTATTGGTGCGAATCTACAGTTAGTAAAATCTTAAAAAATGAAGTTTATATTGGTAATTTAGTACAAGGTTATAATAAAAAAGTAAGCTATAAATCTAAAAAAATGGTAAATCAACCTAAGTCAGAATGGATTATTGTAGAAAATACTCATGAACCTATCATTACTAAAGAACAATTCTACAAAGTTCAAGAAATCTTTAAAAGTAAAACAAGAAGATGTAAAAATGGCGAAGTTCACATATTTGCTAATAAGTTGGTATGTTTAGATTGTGGAACAAAACTTTATAAATGCAAAAATGATAGAGGCTACATTTACTTTTCTTGTAAAGGTTCAAAAAAATTATATGGAACTTGCACTACACATTCTATTGGCTATGAGAATCTTAAAAATCTAGTTACTGCAAAGATTAAAGAGAAAATTTTAACATTTTATAATTTTGACAATATTTCTGATGATTTATTCGTTTCAAACGATAACTTAGATAAAGTAAAATTACTAGAAAACAAAAAAGAAACTTTATCTAAAGATATGGAAAGTATTAATAAAGCAATAAAAGAACTTTATCTAAACAAAGTAAATGGAAAAGTTCCAGAAGATGTATTTGAAGATTTAAATTCTTCTTTTCTACTTGATAAATCAACAAAACAAAAAGAACTATCAAAAGTCGAAAACGATTTGTCTAATTTAAAAGAAAAAGAATTAAACAGTAAATT
>CARBKU010000137.1 GCA_948946035.1 uncultured Clostridia bacterium | reverse complement strand
TATATTAGTTGTCTGGTTAACTGTTGAGTTTACTTTATTTCTGATTTTTTCTATTGTATTTCTCAAATGAAAAATGGACCATTTTGTACCAATATTATAATTGAAATTTGGACCAGTTAGTTACATAACCACGTGTTTGATTGTATTAAAATTTAGTATAAGTGTCAATACTAAAATGCATTGATAAATCAAGTATTGACACTTATACTAAATTTTAATTCTTATCAATTAAGAGGTTATATATTGAATTTATGTTACTCTAAAGTCTTAATTATAAAGTGGTCCATTTTTCACTCGTTAAATACATATAGAGTGGTTATGTAAAAATTGTTTTAAACAAAAGTATTTGGAGTTATTAGAAAAATATAAAATGGAATTAACAGAAAAATATATTAAGGCCGGATATGCTTATGATGAGTTTTTTGGAATGAATTAAAGGAGGTGATTGAGTATGAGACATTATTTAAATCCAAGTCAAAGAAGAAAAAGTATAAAAGTATGGGTTTCTGATGAAGAAAGAAGTTTAATTGAAGCTAAAGCACACAATTATTGCTATAGGAGACTTGCACCATATATCAGAGATGCAGCGATTTATGAAAGAGTAACTAATGTAGAAGTAAAAGGAGAAAAAGAAATTCTTGATGCATATGCTGAAAATACTAGAGAAGTTAAAAGTATTGTTAAAGATATAAGGCATATTTGTAAAGTTGCTACTCAGATTTCAGAAGAGGATAGAGAGGAACTTTTACACTTAATGAAAACTATATATAAAAAGCAAAATAAAATGCTAGATCTTATTGATAAAAAATTTGATTTAGAAGTATGGCAAGAAATTAATCGTAATAAACAAGGATAATAGTAAGAAAAAAGAACTATACTTTTGGGCAAAAAGATATAGTTCTTTTTATAGTTATTAAAAAAAGTAATGACATTTTAAATTATTTTTGTAATTACTATTTACATTTCATTTTTTTAGTGATAAGATAACGATATTGGGGGAGAAAAAATGAATTTTAAGGATATGATGTTAGATTCTGTAAAAGCAAGAGAATTTAATAGGGGGCAATCTGCTAAAATTTTCAAACAAGTTGAAGAAAGTAAAAAGCCTATAAAAGTAATAAAAAACAGTAAAGAATATATGGTAATTATGGAATATGAACAATATTTGAAAATGATGGCAAAATTAAACAATGGAGGTTTAAATGAAAATGTATAAATACATAGACTTATTTGCCGGCGCTGGAGGAATGTCCTTAGGATTTGATAATGCAGAATTTGAAAATGTTTTAGCAGTAGAGTATGATAAATGTTTTGCTGAAACATATAGTTTTAACTTTCCTGAACATAATCTTAAAGTGGCAGATATAAAGACTATCAGTAATAATGAAATAAAGAAATTAATTGGTAATAAAAAAATAGATGTTATAATTGGAGGACCACCTTGTCAAGGATTTTCAATAGCAGGAAAAATAGGAAGAAATTTTATTGATGATGAAAGAAATCAGTTATTTAAAGAATTTGTAAGATTTGTTGAAGTGGTTAAGCCTAGAATATTTGTAATGGAAAATGTAGCAGCACTAAAGACTCACAATAAAGGAAAAACAATAGAAGAAATCATAAAAGAGTTTGAAAAAATAGGTTATACAGTAAAATGTGATGTTCTAAATGCAGTAGATTATGGAGTCCCACAACAAAGGAGGAGAATCTTTGTTATTGGAACATTAGGTAAAGAAAATAAATTTAATTTTCCAAAGAAGACTACAAAACAAATGACTATTAAAGATGCTTTAAAGGATTTACCTGAGTTAAAAAGTGGAGAGACTAGTGATATACCTAATCATAATGCTATGAATCATTCTAAACAAATGCTAGAAAAAATGAGTTATGTAAAAGATGGTGGTAATAGAAATGATATACCAGAAGATATAAGACCTAAATCAGGAGATATAAGAAAATACATACGATACAATAGCAATGAGCCATCTATATGTATAACTGGAGATATGAGGAAAGTATTTCATTTTAACCAAAATAGAGCATTAACTGGAAGAGAATTGGCAAGAATACAAACGTTTCCTGATGATTTTATATTTAAAGGAAATGTAGGAAAAGTTCAACAGCAAATAGGAAATGCAGTTCCACCTAAATTGGCATTTCAAATTGCTAATTCTGTAAGGGAGGTGCTAGATAATGAGTAAATATCCTAAAATAAATTATATAGGAAATAAGGACAAGCTTGTTAACTGGATAATAGATAATCTTCCTTTAAAGAAAGGTACAGTATTAGATTTATTTTCTGGTGGAAATTCAGTTGCTTATGCATTAAAAGAAAACAATTATACAGTATATTCTAATGATGCTTTATATTCAAATTTTGTAATAAGCAAAGCAATTATAGAAAATAAAAATATAAAGTTAAGTGAAGAAATATTTAATACTAAAGTTACAGAAGCACAAATAAATAAGAAATATAAAGAAATAAGTTTTTTATCAAACAGATTGTATTATGATGAAGAAGTAAAAGAACTTGCTAAGCTTTTTGTCATATCAGAAAAGATAGAAAATGAATATGAAAAATACATGTTTCTTGCATTAATTAGAAGGGCTATGATAAGAAAATTACCATATTCAAGAATGAATGTTCCTTGGAATCAAATACAGAAACTTAGAGATGAAGATTATAGTTACGAAAAATATAAGAGAAGAAGAGCATATCACAATTTTACATTTGAAAGACATATAAAGGATAACTTAGAAAATTACAATAATGCTGTATTTGACAATAAAAAGGATAATAAAAGTTTTAACTATGATTCATTTGACATGATTGATAATCTAAAAGAAAAAGTAGATATTATATATATGGATCCACCATATCCAGCTACTATGAATAAATATGGAGATTTTTATGGATTATATGATAAAGCTGTTAAGCACGAAATTTCGTATGTTAATTTTTCAGAGAATAATATGTTTTTGAGTAATTTAGAAAAACTTATAGAAAAATGTATAGAAAAAACGAAATATATTGTCATAAGTGAAAGTAATAAAACTAAACCAACAGTAAAAGAATTAAGTGATATGTTGTCAAAATACGGAACTGTAAAAGTATATAGTAAAGAACATCAATATAAAGTAACAGGTAGTATAAATAAAAATCAAACAGTTGAAATGTTAATAATTTTAAAAGTTAGGGAATCTTCTAAATAAAGAAGATTCCTTTTAAACTATTAAGATGCATGTTTCTCAAAAAATCTATTTCTATGATAAGACAAATATTTTAAACGTTCAGGTGTTAGAATTTCTTTGTCTAGTGTATATTTACAATATTTTTCTGCTATACTTTTATCTACATTTGAACCAATAAGCATAGTTCCATCATCATTGAAAGAAATATCAAATTTATCAAAGTAAGCATCTATATTTTGTTGAATTAAAAGACCATTATTGTAGTCGTATGCCTCAGTAGTATTAAGCTCTTCTAAACAAATATGGCAAGGCTTGATATGAGAGGCAACTAAACCCTTATAAGCGACTTTTTCAACATAACATACAATATTATTGTAAACACGTTTTGATTCAAGTTTTAAGTTATTTCTATATAATGCATGCATATATGGATCTCTAGTTGTGTCAATATCAGACAATACTAATCCATCTTCTGCAAAAGCAACACCTTTATCTTTATGTGCTGTTAAATCAGGCATCAAATTTAGAAATGTAAACATATATGCGATTTGATTATATTTATTGTCCTCAAAATCTATTGCTTCTGAATAACTATATTGTGCTCTTAGTTCATCTATTGTTAAATATCCTTTAGAAAATGATGATAAATCTGTAACCATTAAGGCAATTATATCTTGTTTGGAAAGCACTTTATCAGGATGATACATAAGTGTTTTTAACAAAAAGTTAATTTCTTTTTTATTTGTATTATCATTAGTTATAGATGAATTAAAAGATGCATTATCATAGAAAATTTCTGAAAATATACTTTTTTTCATTTCTTTATCACTAGAAGGTATACTTAAAAATCTTTTTGTTAATTTATGATATCCTTTTAAATAAGGAGATATAAAGCCTAATTTTACAAATTGGTTTATAGACTTTCTTGTAGAACCTAAATCTGCTTTATGATAAATTGCAAATATAATGCTTTGGAGATCTCCATATAGTTCTTGAAACTTGTTTTTTTCTTCCTTATCTTTATTGTTATATTTTTCAATATTAATGTTATTTATTTTATCAATATTATCATCTATAAATTTAACAATAACTTTTAGAGTATTATTAAATTGTGCTCCAAATATATCTGTATATTCAACAGTTAGTTTCCAATACTCATCATATTGTTGGTTTTGTTTAGCTCTTTTTGTACTCAAAAAAATCTCCCCCCACTTTAATATTTAAAATTAATGATATTATATATGCTTTAATGAAAAAAATCAATTATTAGTAAAAAAAGTTGAAATTTGAGAAATTGGATTGGTTATAATAAATTAGACAAAAAAGATAAGGACATGTTAAAATAAAAA
>CARBKU010000136.1 GCA_948946035.1 uncultured Clostridia bacterium | reverse complement strand
TTTATTTTTTGTAAAAAAAGATATGTGATCAACATATCTCTGTAAATATTCTGCTATTTAATAATATTTATTTTTTAATTCATTTAATACAACTTTTAAATTATATTTAATTTCTTCTTTATTACTTAAATTTATAAATTGATTAGATTCTTCTGTAAATTTATCTTTAGCATATCTTCGAATAGAATGTTTAACATTTTCGCCTTCCCATTTATATCTTGGAAAAATGTGTGCATGTACAAATTCATCTAAATTCCCTAATATTTCATAGTTAATTTTATATGGCTTATATACAGTTTTAATTGCATCCCCTACCAATGTCATATCAATTAAGAATTGTTTTCTTTCGTCCATATTCAAATTATTTAGAGATGTAATATTATCTTTATATAATAAAACACAATAACCAGGCAAAAATTGTGTATCACCAATTACAACATACCCC
Source organism: uncultured Clostridia bacterium (assembly GCA_948946035.1). Classification (GTDB taxonomy): domain Bacteria; phylum Bacillota; class Clostridia; order TANB77; family CAG-508; genus CAG-269. The sequence continues at coordinate 4,138 of CARBKU010000136.1, read as the reverse complement.
GATTTTAATTCTGTAATTAATGTTGGATTAGTTCCGTTTTTACAAGACTCAATTCTATTTTGCTTCCAACTATTATTTTTATCTATTTTTCTATTTACCATTATTTTGTTCACCTTTAATTATCTACCTTTCCTCTATATCATTATTTATTCCTTTTTGTATTACATTATATTCTTTTAATTTTTCTACATATGGAGCAATAGATTCATCGTTTATTGAATCTTTACTTAATGTACATTGTCTCATTACTTGTTCTTCAATTTCTAAAGCATATTGTATTAATTGTTTTGCAACTTTTGGATCATGCATACTTCCATTTGGTTTATTTTTATGCCTTTCTTGTAATTCTTCTAATCTTCCTTTTAAGCTATCAACTCCATTTGGAGAAACTCTTTGATCGCAATAAGCACATATCTTCAGTATGTAATTATCAGAATCTCTTATTTCTTTATTTTTTCTCAACTGTTTTCTATCTAAAATGTCTATTTCTTCATCTGTAAGTCCTTCTTGTTTTCCTATAATTATATTTATTTTATGGTCATCTTTCCCATATTGATTTATATATTTTTTTCTTATTTTTGCAAATTTTTGATTATTTATTTGATCTTCTGACATCTTAGCCATATTTCCCATATCATGTAATAGTGCTATTCTTATTAATGAATCATTATCTACTTTTATAGTGCTATTCCAATTATCTAAAATTTGCATACAACATGCTGCAACCCTTAACATATGCATTTGTAAATGCTCTGGTAATTCATATTTTTTATAAATTTCTATTATATTCATTTACTCCTCCTAATACATTTTTTCATAATTTTCTCTATTATTATTTCCTAGTTGTTGTTTAGATTATAGTATATATTTTTTTGTAAAACAACTATTTTATTATATTTTTTTACCTTATTAATACTATCAAAATTGCTCAAAGGCAATTTTGCAGGATCAGGGCGACGTCTCGAACCCACACAACTGCCTAAAAGCGTGGCTTTTATCGGTATACGCTTTCTTTATAGCGATGTCAAATAGATGTCTCGTTTTCTGCCCAAAAAACCAATATGAATCGATAAAATTATATTGTTTTTTTGCTTATTTCAATTCTTTTTTAGATTTACTCCATCTTTCTTTCAAAATATTTTTAATGACAAACTTAACTCTTAAAAGTTATTCGCATATAAACTTGTCCAATCAAAATTACTATAATCTCTTTCGCTCCACAATCGATTTTGTGCTAATTAAATGCAAAATTTGATAACTTATCGATATCAAAAAACAATAGGCAATATCAGGCATTTTCGTATTTTTTCAACCTTCCCCAAATTGTAAGAATAGACGGGGGTAAAATCACCTGGATGTGAAAACAAAACAAGCCATTTACCTTTATAATCTTCTAATTTCATCTCTCCAAAAGTAGTCAAAGCATCAAAATCTGGTGCTTTTTGTCCTATTTTTACATTGCCATTCATCATTAATTCATAATCCATAAAATAAACTCCCTTTCGCTAATTTTTGTATATTTTATGAAAAAAGAATAAAATTCGTTACTTTTCCTTTTGATGATTTTTTCCTCTGTCCCTAAAATCATCATTATTGTTTTAATCGTAAATATCCTAATTCTTCCCAGACATTATATGCCAAATTTAACCTAAATACTAAAGTAGGTTTAGCACCAGCTCTATTTTTGTCTACAACACAAGAATAATATCTAACATCTGGATCATCATACTTTTTCAAATCATAAAATTTATTATCTACTTCATTTAGTGAGTATTCATATCTTTCAAGTGTGTCCCTATTAATCTGTTTTAACAAACTTAAAGTATCAAGTACTTCTTTTACTGTTCTACTAACAGCTAAATCGTTTACTGTTAAATTAACTGGTAATGTATCTGTTTCTGCTAATTGTAATGTAGCACATATGAACATATTGAAGTTTTGGGCTAAATTTGAAAGTATTGTTGCAGTTTTCTTTAATTCTTCACCTATTCCAATGTTTGCTGTGTCTGTTTTTAATGTATCATAAAATACATATTCAATTTTTTCTTTATAATAGTAGTTCATAATAACTTTTTTTAACTCATCATTTGTATGGTCTGTAATGTTAATAAAGTATAATGAATTTTTTATTTCTTTATTTGCCCAGTCTGTTATTGCTGTAACTTGATTAAATTCTGTTGAAACTTGTGTTAATCTTTTTACAAATTCTTTTTGTGTTTCACTTTCTTCTTTTAGTACAAAACCATCTTTGTCCACTTTTACTTTTTTGGGGTCATCTGCTCTAAATTTGAATTCTAAAAGTTCTCCTTCTGTTTTTCTTATTTTATACCCATGCATTTCTTGAATTTGTTCATTATTTAATATTGTGGTTATTAAACATAGTCTCATCTTTTCTTCTGACATTTCATTTGAAATAATTAATACTTTTTTCTTATGTACAAGTGATATATGTGCTGCTATATTAGTTGTAAATCTACTTTTACCAGCATTAGAAGGCATTGCATATACCATAGTTTCACCTTTTCTTATTCCTTTAAATACATGTGTAAGTGTAGGAAATGGTAATGGTAAACCATTTCTTAAATTGTTATCTCCTGCCTTTAAGAATCCTGTAAGCCCTGAATTTAAAATTGCTCTTTTGAATTTTTCTGTATCATTTACTTGTATTACTGCATTTTTTACTTCTTCTTCTGACATTTCATTATATAGTACATAATCTTTTATTTCTACAACTTTGTCTTGTAATTCTTTTATAGGAGTTTCTGTATAACTTTTTCTTAATATAAATAATTTTTTCAATTCTCTATATATTTTTTCCATATCGTAATTTTTATCTTGAACTTCTTTTTTTAATGTAGACTTTAAATTATAAGATTCTTCTGTATCTCTTGCAAAATTAAATCCATCTTTTGCAATTTCTGGAGTATAACTTCCTCCTTCTGTATATAATACACTTTTATATATATTTAATAATTTATCATCTTCAAAAAAACATTCATTAAATAGGAAATAGTATTTTACTATATATTTAGGGTCTTTTAACAATAACCCTATATATGTACTTTCTAAATCTGGATCACTTAATTTATTTGAATATATCGCTTCTTCTTGTTCTGTTTCTTGAAATATTTCTTCATTTTCTTCTTCTTTGTTTTTGTTATTTAATAAATTTATTTTTTGTAATGCTCCTGTTAAATTATTATCTATTAAATCTTGCTTTATTTCTACAATAAGTCCTGCATTTTCGTTTGTTATTGGTATTGTATCTAACATTCCATATATTTTATCTATTATAGCATCATTTTCCATTTTCTCTTTAATTCCTTTCTATGTAATTATTAATATGGATATGGCTTTAGAATTATCTTCCTCCGCCTCCACCGCCGGCCTCCGTCCACCGACCTCCTCCAGATGAGAATCCTCCTCCAGATCCACTTCCTGAAGAATATGTAGATGATATTGATGAACTAATAGAGTCTGTAAAACTATTTGAAAAGTTTGAATTCATCATTAATTGTATACCAGAATATGTACCTATATCTATGTTTTGTTCAAAATCTGGATATACAATTTTTAATTGTTTTAATACTTTCTTTTCTATTCCTAATGCTGTTGCATATACTAAAAATTTTTCCCATAAAACAATTTCTGGCAAGTCTTTTTTATCTAACATAGAAAAGTCTTCCATAAAATTCTTTAAACCTTTCCATTGTTCGTGTTCGTCTAGTCCTTTTATAGTAAATACATTTGTCCTATTTTTCATTTTTGTAGTAATTGTGGTAGTAACTATTAATAAAATAAATACAATAATAGCTAAAATTGCAAAAGGTATATCAAGTATTATTGAATATATAACAATACTTCCCATTCCCCACATCATTGCTAACAAAGGTTGAATTGCTAATTTACCTAATAATTCTCTATATTGCTTCTTTTCCTTTTCATCTACAAACTGATTATCTACTAATTTTTTTAGTGTAATTTCTTCTATATTATCTTTCAATTCTTCTATTTTTTTTGGATTTTTTTCTATGTATTTTTGTAATTCTTTTATAGTTATTTGTGAATTTTTAGATGCTTTAATTAAAAAATCTAATACTCTTTTTTCATCTTGACAATTATTTAATGTTTCTTCATA
>CARBKU010000135.1 GCA_948946035.1 uncultured Clostridia bacterium | reverse complement strand
ACAATAAAACTATGAAACATAGAAAAATTTCAACAAATGTTGCAGTAGATATATCAAACTACACAAAATTATATTGTAGATATACAGCAGGTTCAAATAATTTTAATGATGGATTAAGATTAAGACTAAATAAAAGCAAATATGTAGCTTGTACAGAAAATCCAACAGGAAGTCTAGATATGGCTACATATAATTCAGATTCGTTCGAATATGATATACAAAATGGTATATTTGAATGGGATATATCTCAAATGGAAAAACTTTCAATCAAAACTTCCCAAAAATTATGCAAATATGACTAGAGTCTTAGTAGTAAGAAATTATTAAGAAAAAATGAAAATTAAAAAAAATGTTGCATAATTTTAACAATAATAGTATAATAAAAGAGGTATCATAATAATATTAAAAAGAATATTATTAAAAAGAGAGGTAAAAAAATGGATTATTTATATATAATAAGAGAAGCATTAGTATGGACAGTAACAGTATTTTGGCTATACCAAATAATGGTAAGTCTATGTTCACTAGTAAAAATAAAAGATAAGCCTTTAAAAGTAAACAAAGAGCACAGATTTATGGCAATAATACCAGCTCATAATGAAGAAACAGTAGTAGGAAATTTAGTAGAAAGTTTAAAAAAGCAAAACTATAACAAAGAATTATATGACATATATGTAATTGCAGACAACTGTACAGATAATACAGCAAAAGTAGCAAAACAAGCAGGAGCAATAGTATATGAAAGATTTAATAATTCAAAGAAAACAAAAGGATATGCCTTAGATTGGTTTTTACAACAAAAAATCAAAGAAGAAGCACCATATGATGCATTTTTCGTATTTGATGCAGACAACATAGTAGACCCTAATTTTATAAAAAACATGAACAAAAAACTATGTCAAGGAGAAGATGTAGTACAAGGATATAGAGATATAAAAAATCCAACAGACAGTTGGATAACAGCAGGGTATGCAATATTCTACTGGACAATGCACAGATTTTATCATTTAGCAAGATATAATTTAGGATTATCACCATTATTAAATGGAACAGGATTTATGGTAAAATTTGATGTAATAAAACCACAAGGATGGGATACAGTAACATTAACAGAGGATATAGAATTTTCTCTAAAAAGAATAATAAAAGGAAAAAAACTAGGATGGGCAACAGATGCAATAGTATATGATGAACAACCAGTTGGATTCAAACAAAGTTGGTCACAAAGAAGTAGATGGACAGTTGGACATATGCAATGCATAAAAGAATACACAAAAGAATTAGCAATATCAGCAAAAGAAAATAAAACAATGATGAACTTTGATGGATTTTTATATATAATAGGAAGTATTCCAATGTTTATACTAACACTAGTATTATTAGGAACAAACTTCTTAATGTTTGCAGGAAAAGGTATGACAGAAATGGAATTGATAATAAATATATTAAGATACTTAGTACCAACATTTGTATTACCGATATTTACTGCAATGATAGTAATGTTATTAGATAGAAGACCAATAAAGCCAATGATAAAAGGATTGCTATGTTATCCACTATTCATGGGGTCATGGTTAGTAATAAATTTTAAATGTCTATTTAAAAGAGAAACAACATGGGAAAAAATTAATCACGTTAGAAACATAAAAATAGGAGAAGTTGAAGTTGAAGAAGAAACTGAAACAGTAAAAATAGCAGAAAAAGTTTAAAAAATTATACATTAATTTAGAAAAAAACTTGCATTTATTCCAAAAATTGGTTATAATATAAAAAGAATGAACATTAAATACAGAAGAGTGGGAACAAATCCCACTCTTCAATAATTTTGGGATGGAGGAAGAATGGCAAACATAGAGGAAAAAGTAGAAAAACTAATAAAAGAACGTATTGAAAAAATAGGATACGAATTATATGATGTAGAATACTGTAAAGAAGGAAAAAACTATTTTTTAAGAATATTCATAGATAAACAAGATGGGATAGATATAAATGATTGCGAAAAAGTAAATAATGAAATTACAGATATTTTAGATGAAGAAAATTACATAAAAGAGCAATATTTTTTAGAAGTATCATCACCAGGAATTGAAAGAATATTACGAAAAGATAGGCATTTAGAGCAAAACATAGGAGAAGAAATTAATATAAAATTATTTAAGAAAAACGAAGAAGGCCAAAAAGAAATTCAAGGAATATTAAGACAATATAATGAAGAGTACATTGAATTAGAAAACAATACAAAAATAGAAAGAAAAAACATATCACAAATAAAGAAAGTTTATAATTGGTAAAAGGAGGAAAATAAAATGAAAAAAACAGGAAAAGAGCCAGCTATTGATAACAAAGAATTAATTTTAGCTTTGGAGGAATTAGAAAAGGAAAAGGGAATAAAAAAGGAATATTTATTAGAATCAATAGAAACAGCATTAGTAACAGCATACAAAAGAAACTTTGATTCATTAGAAAATGTAAAAGTAGTTATGGACGAAAAGACAGGGGCAACACATGTATATTCATTAAAAGAGGTAAAAGAAACTGTAGAAAATATAGAAACAGAAATAACAATAAAAGAGGCACAAAAAATAAATCCAGATTTAGAAGAAGGAGATATATTAGAAACAGAAATAGTACCAAGAGATTTTGGCAGAATAGCAGCACAAACAGCAAAACAGGTAATAATACAAAAAATAAGAGAAGCAGAAAGAGAAATTATATATACAGAATTTAATGATAGAAAAAATGAAATTGTTTCAGGAATAATTCAAAAAGCAGACAGAAATATTGTAGTAATGGACTTAGGAAAACTAGAAGGAGTTATGCCAACAAAAGAGCAAATACCAACAGAACATTATAAAGTTAATGACAAGATAAAAGGATTGGTTTTAGATGTAGAAAAGGGCGCAAAAGGTGCACCACAAGTAATAGTATCAAGAAGTCACCCAGACTTTGTAAGAAAATTATTAGAATTTGAAATACCAGAAATATATGAAGGAGTAATTGAAATAAAAAGTGTATCAAGAGATGCAGGAGACAGAAGTAAAGTAGCAGTATATTCACCAGATCCAAATATAGACCCAGTAGGTTCATGTGTAGGACAAAGAGGTGTTAGAATTCAAAATGTTATAAACGAACTAAATGGAGAAAAAATAGATGTTATTGAATGGAATGAAGATCCATCAATTTATATAGCATCAGCATTATTACCAGCACAGATACTAGCAGTAGATATAAAAGAAGAAGAAAGATTTGCACAAGTAATAGTACCAGATAGTCAATTATCATTAGCAATAGGAAAATCTGGACAAAATGCAAGATTAGCAGCAAGATTAACAAATTGGAAAATTGATATAAAATCAGAAACTCAATTTAGAGAAATGTTACTAAAAGCACAAAATGGAGAAACAAATACAGAAAAAGAGGACAAACAAGCAGAATAAAACTAAAAAACAAACATACAATGAAAGGAGGACAAAAATGATAAAAAAACAGCCACAAAGAACATGTATGGGATGTAATGAAAAAAAAGATAAAAAAGAACTTATTAGAATTGTAAAAAATAAAGAAAATAATATAAGCATAGATAGAACAGGGAAGCAAGATGGTAGAGGAGCATATATTTGTGATGATATAAAATGTTTAGAAAGATTAATAAAGTCAAAAAGATTAGAAAAAGTATTTGATATGAAAATATCAGAAGAAATTTATGAAAGTTTAAGAGGTGTAATTCTTGACAAATAACAAGATATTAGGATTAATAGGTCTAGCTGCTAGAGCACGTAAAATTGCATTTGGAGCAGATAGTGTAGAAATGGAATTAAAAAAGAAAAAAGTATACTTAATAATTGTAGCAACAGATTCTTCAGAAAGGACAAAAAGTAAATATCAAAAGTTAAGCGAAGAACATAATGTGCCAATTATAATTACAGAAACAATAGAAACTTTAAGCAAAGCAATAGGAAAGAATAATAAAGCTATAATAGGAATAGAAGATATGAACATTTCTAAAGAGATAAAGAAAATAAATAATGGGGGTGATATTATTGGGTAAGGTTAAAATACATGAAATAGCAAAAAAGCTAGACTTAACCAGTAAAGAAGTAGTAGAGGTAGCAAACAAATTAAATATAGAAGCAAAAAGTCATTTGAGTAGTGTAGATGAAGAAGATGCAAAAAAAATAGAAAAAACTATAACAAGTAGTGCTACAAAAAATGATAAAAGAGAAAAAGTGGGGCAAGCCGTGGAAAAGAAAAAAGAGTCAGGAAAAGGAGAAAAGGCACCAGTTATTATAAGAAGAGAAGTTATAATAGCACGTGAAGATGAACAAGAAAAGCAGAAAGAAGAAGCAAAAAAAGAAAATAAAAAAGGAAACAATGTAGGATTTATACAAAGAAAAGAAAACAAAGATTATAATATAGTTTATAGAAATAAACCTAATAAGCCAATGACTGTAAGTGAGTTATTTGGATTAAAAACTGAAAATAAAAAGGAAGAAAAAGCAGAAGTGGTAAAAGAAGAAATTAAAGTTATTAAAGAAGAAAAAATAGAGCCTGTAGAAGAAAAAATAGAAAATGCAGAAGTAAAAGAGAC
>CARBKU010000134.1 GCA_948946035.1 uncultured Clostridia bacterium | reverse complement strand
TCGCTTTTGCTATGGTTGTAATCAAAAAATTAGGAGAAAAAAATGACTATAAAAAAAATATTTAATTCAATGTTTAAATATCAACCACAAAATCACTATCAATTTACTATACCAGATGAAGAAAAATCTTCTGCATCTAGTAACGAAAGTTTTTCAGAAGACAATAATCAAACACAAAAAGTATCTGAAAGTTTAATGGAAAACTTAGAATATATCAAAATAAAATACAATTCGTTAATTAATAGCGATATTATTATAAGACAATTTACACTAAATGCTCGTGGAAAGCAATATGATGCCTTTATTGTTTACATTGATGGTATGGTAGATTCTCAGATTATGGACGAATTTATTTTAAAACCACTAATGATAAGAACTAAGAATAATCAATTTGATGGAACTCAAAACAAAATTATTGCAGAAAAAGTTGCAAATGATATTACTGTAAGAAAAGTAAAAAAATTCAATTTATCAGATTATTTAATAGGGTGCTTATTACCTCAAAATTCCATGAGCGAAGTTGAAGATTTTGATAAAGTTTGTAATGGTGTAAATTCTCGGGAATTGTGCTTTATTTGTAGAAACCTTACCACATGCTTTTGACATAGAAGTAAAAGGATTTAAGCAAAGGAGTGTAGATAGTCCTAATAATGAAATTGTTATAAAAGGTCCACATGAAGCTTTTGTTGAAAATTTAAGGACAAATACTTCTTTAATTCGTCGTATTGTAAATAATGAAGATTTAATTATAGAAAATATTGAAGTTGGAAAAATAACAAAAACAAAATGTGCTATTTGTTATTTAAATGGTCTAGCAAATAATGATTTAGTTAATGAAGTAAAATATAGATTAAATAATTTAGAGATTGATTCTCTACTTTCTTCTGGAGAATTAGAACAACTAATTGCAGATTCTAATATCTTAGGAATTCCAGAAATGCTTTCTACTGAAAGACCAGATAAAGCTACTAAATATTTATTAAATGGTCGTATTGTTGTAATTGTAAATGGAACACCTTATGGTGTTATTATTCCAGCAGTGTTAATAGATTTTTTAGCCTCTCCTGAAGATACTAACTTAAAAGTTAACTTTGCAAATTTTTTAAGAGGATTAAGAATATTAGCTTGTATTATTACTCTTTTATTACCTGGAATGTATGTTGCTATTACGAGTTTTCACCAAGAAATTTTACCAACAGGACTGCTCTACTCAATATTAGGTTCACGTGAAAATGTTCCATTTCCAATTATTTTGGAAATTTTACTAATGGAATTTTCTTTTGAATTAATTCGTGAAGCAGGTTTAAGGGTTCCTTCTCCAATTGGTCCAACTATTCGGAATTGTTGGTGCTTTGGTATTAGGACAAGCTGCTGTTAGTGCTGGTATTGTTAGCCCAATTTTAATTATTATTGTAGCAATAACTGGTATTTCCTCTTTTGCTATTCCTGATTTCTCTTTTGGATTCCATATCCGTTATTTTAGATTTCTATTTGTATTACTTGGATTTATGGCAGGATTTTTAGGAATTGCTATAGGATTATTTGTATATTTATCTATACTTTGTAGTTTAAGGTCTTTTGGAGTATCTTATATGACACCATATGCACCACCTAGTAATTCTGATGGAAATGGTTACTTCTTGCCTCCAATTTGGAAAAGAGAATATCGTGCTCCATATATGTCACCAAAGAAATTAAAAGTTCAAGATAAAATTGCAATGAAATGGAAATTTAATCCTAATTTGTACCATAAATAAAAGAAAGGACTGTTATAAATGACCTCTTCTAAAATTAATACTGCAGATGCAATTATGCTTATATTAAGTATTGTAGTAACACATACTATGTTATCTCTCCCAAGAAATATATTAATAGTTACAAAATCTGCAACGATTCTAAATCTTATCTTTGTAAGTATAATTGCAATTTTAATTGCATACTTTATAGTTCGCTTAATGAGAAGTTTTTCTGGATTAGATTTAATTGATATTTCAGAATTTTTAGGTGGAAAAGTATTAAAAACAATTATAGGAATTATTTTTATAGCTTACTTTTTATCTAGCTCTAGCATAATGCTTAGAAATTTTTGCGAAAGTCTAAAAATTATTTATTATCCTGTGACTGATATCACATTTATCATATTGTTTTTTATTATTGCAATTTGTATGGCTAATAGATTAGATTTTGGAGCTACAATAAAAACTAATACATTAATTTTACCATTTGTTTTAGCTAGTATTATATTTCTATTTTTTGCAAATATGAATAAGTTTTCACCACAAAGAATGTTTCCAATTTTAGGTGATGGAATAATTCAAACTTTTGGATGGGGACTTATTAATCTGTCTGCATTTGGAGGAATTGCATATTTATATTTTTTACCAACAGCATTAAATGAACCACATAAAATGAAAAAAATTGCTCTAATTTCTATTGGAATATCTGCAATTTATCTTATATTATGTGTATCTACTTTATTATTTATGTTTTCATTTTTTTTAGAGGCTAATGAAATTACACCATTATATAATGCTACTCGTTATATTGAATTTGGAAACTTCTTTCAAAGATTAGAGTCTATATTCTTATTATTTTGGATTTTAGCAGTTGCTGGCTATATGAGTATTGTAAGTAAGTTTAGTATGCGTATATTTCAAAAAATAACAAATATAGAAAATAAAAAATCATTAATAGATATTTTTGGATTACTTATATTTGGAATTAGTACTATTCCTAAAAATTATGCTATATCAGAAAAATGTGAAACAGAAATTTATCCATATATGGTTTTAGGAATTGTATTTGTTCTTGGTATTAGTATTTTAGTTTTAGCTAACTTAAGTAAAAGGAATAAAAAAACAAAACGAAAGGAGGAACAACATGTCTAAATTTTTAAGAAATATTTTTGTATTTGCATTAATTATAAGTTTTATTATAGCTTTCTCTGGTTCTTATTCATCACTAAGTATGGACAATCTAGCATATGTATTAGCTATTGGTATTGATTCATCTGATGAAAACAAATTAGAAGTTACTTTCGAGTTTTCTACAACTTCTCCTGCTTCTGAATCTGGTTCTTCAGAAAAAACAAGCCCTGTTATTAATACTGTAACAGCTTCTACATTAAGCAATGCTATTAATTTAATGAATAGTTATATGGGCAAACAAATTAATATGTCACATTGTAAAATTATAGTCTTTTCAGAAGAACTTGCTTATCAAGGTATATCAGATGAAATATATACTTTAATTAATGATACTCAAATTAGACCTTCTGCTAATATTATGATTAGTAAATGTAGTGCTAAATATTATTTGAAACAAACAAAACCTGAATTAGAAAGTTCAATTTTTAAATATTATGAAATTTTAACAAATTCAAGTAAATATACTGGCTATATACCTGACTCAAGTATTGGTAATTTTTTTAATAATCTACTTTGCAAGTCATGTATGCCTACTGCAATTTTATGTGGTACTAATCAAGCTGATTTGCAAAATTCTTCTGCTAAAGATGCTGAAAAAAATTCTTCTATTAAAGCAAACGAGACTCTTTTAGAAGGCAAAAATGGTTCTGAAAGTATTGGTACTGCTGTATTTAGAGATGATAAATTAGTTGGGGAATTAAATGCAATTGAAACTATTTCATTTTTAACAACAAGAAATGAAATTGATCGTTTCCTTATATCAGTTCCTGATCCAATTAAACAAGGTAAATATTTGGATATTTATTTGTCATTGGATGGTAAGCCAGAAATTAAAGTGGATACTTCTACTTCGTCTCCATATATTAAATTTAAAACAAAATTTTCTGGAAGAATTTATTCTATGTCTAAAGATTCTGACTATTTATCTCCAGAAGTGTTAAATATTATTTCTAACACTTGTAACAGTTATTTGGAATCTACTTTTTCCAAATACTTATATAGGACAGCTCAAGAATTTCACTCTGATATTTCTGGCTTTGGAAAAAATGCTTTATTAAATTTCTTTACTTATAGTGAATCAAATAGCTATAATTGGTTGGAAAATTATAAAAATAGCTTTTTTGACGTAGATGTTGATACTTCTATTCAATCTGGTATGTTACTTACTGAAACTTAATTTGGGAGGCTTTTGTTTATGAATACTTTTATTTTTAATGTTATTTTTTTGCTTATAAGTCTTTATATTTTATTTAAGGCTATTGGTTATGGCATTTATGAGATAAATGAAAAAGAAAATAAATCTGGTGGCATTTCTGTTATTGCTTTTTCTATTATAGTTGTTATATCTTCAAATATAATGATGTTAATAAGATAAATGATGATTTTGAGGATGGCGGAAAAAATCATGCTATTTGAGCTAGCAATGTCATTAAGTTAAGGATAAATATATAATTTTATTACCTTTTAGACCAGTAAAAATAATTTATTAAATTGATATATTATAATAAAATTATTTTTTGTTCGGCTCCCTACATAAGCCAAGAAATTCTAAATTGCTTTTATGGCACCCTTCCACGTCAAGCGTGAACTCTTTCCATAAAAGCAATTAAAAATTTCTAAACTTATTCCAGTCACATTCAAAAAAATAATTTTATTATAATATATCAATTTTATCGAATATAT
>CARBKU010000133.1 GCA_948946035.1 uncultured Clostridia bacterium | reverse complement strand
CTCCTGCTCTTGTTATAGTATTAAATCCGTATTTGTCTTTGATTTTATCTATTGCATTGTCTAACTTATCTTGTTTTTCGTTTGTTTTATCTTGAAATAAAGATATTTGTGTTTCTTCTTTTTCTATTAAATTGTCTACTCTTAATCCAATTAATCTTATTTCCATTGGTTTGTAAAACATTTCTTCTAGTAGTTGCTTTGCCTTTAAATATATTTCTTTTGTAGATGATGTTGCTACTAATAGTTTTCCTTGATGGGTGGTATCTTGAAAATCGCTTGTTCTTAATTGTACACTTACAGTATTAGCTATTAAATCATATTTTCTTAGCCTATATGTTACTTGCTCTGTTAATGCTAATAGTATTTCTTCTATTTTTTCTATATTTGTAATATTCTGTGATAAAGTTATAGAATTTCCTACTCCTTTTGGCTTTTCGTTCTTATAATTTACATTAGAGTTATCTATGCCATTAGCATATTCCCATATTTGAATTCCATGTTTTCCAAATTTTTTATTTAAAACCTCTTTATTGGTTTTTGCTAAGTCTCCAATTGTTTTAATTTGCATGTTATTTAACTTTGGTACTGTTCTTTTTCCTAACATGAAGAGATCAGATATTGGTAGTGGCCACATTTTCCTTGGTATTTCTTCTTTAAATAAGGTATGAACTCTGTTTGGTTTTGTAAAGTCTGAAGCCATTTTTGCTAAGAGTTTATTGTGTGCAACTCCTATATTCACTGTAAACCCTAACTCTTGGCTTACTCTTTTGCTTATTTCATTTGCTTTTTCTATTAAATTTGATTTCATTAAGTATTCGGTCATATCAAGAAAACATTCGTCAATACTAAATCTTTCTATTTTGTCTGTATATTGCAATAATAAATTATATAACATGTTTGAATATTTTCTGTATATTTTAAAGTCAGAAGAAAATATTTTTATGTTTGGACATTTGTTTCTAGCTTGATAAATTGTATCTGCTGTTTTTATTCCAAATTCTTTTGCTTTCATACTTTTCGCTAAAACAATTCCAGATCTTTTTGTTTCATCTCCACCAATAATTGATGGTATTTCTCGTATGTCTATTTCATATCCATGTTCTATCATATCTACAGCTGTCCAACTTAAAAATGCGTTATTTACATCTATATGCAATATTTGCTTTTCCATAATATCACCTGCTTTATTGTAGAACATTCTTTCGCAATTGTCAATATTATTATGGCAATCGCTTAAAATTTTTCATAAGATTTTTTATTATTTTTTTAATATCTACTCGCTCCCAAAGGGTGATAATTATATATTTTTGCACTTGCCCCATTCTAAAAATTCTAATAAAAAGTTTTAACAAACTTTTTAAGAATTTTTGAACGGTTACCCCGGAACCGTTTAAAAATATATAATTATAACCCTTTTCGCACTATTTAAGTAATTAATTTAAATAATAAAAAATCTTATGAAAAATTTTAAGCGATTGCCATACAGTATTATTAAATTTTAAGTTTCTATTTTTCTTTTTTGAACTATATAAGTAATTTTACTTGTAAATCTTGCTGGCACAAGCTTAGCACCTATCTTTGCCATTTTTACATCTATCCCTGGTATTATATAAAAATTACCTTTTTCTAATTTATTAATTGCATATTTAGCTACTTTTTCGCTATTTGCTTCTCTTATATGAAATTTTACATTTGCTATTTTATTAAAGTTTGTACTTACAGGTCCTGGACATAATATGCTTATTTGTATTTTTGATTTTTCTTTCTTTAGTTCTTCTCTAATACTTTCTGATAAACTTACAATATATGCCTTTGTTGCATAATATGTTGCCATTAAAGGTCCTGGCATAAATCCAGCTATTGAGGCAACATTTAATATCTTTCCACTATTTTTAGCTTTCATATCTATTAAGTATAACTTTGTTAATATATGATATGCTATAATATTAGTTTGAATCATGCTTATTTCTTTGTTTAAACTAGTTTTTGTAAAATTCCCACAATCTCCAAATCCTGCATTATTTACTAATAAATCAACTTCTCCTACTTGTTTGTGTAATTCTTTGCAGTTTTCTTCTACTGATAAATCTGCTGTAATTACTTCGATGTTTACTTTGTTTTTTTCTAGTTCTTGCTTTAGTTGATTTAATTTTTCTTTATCTCGTGCTACTAATACTAAGTTATATCCTTTTTTGCTTAGTATTCTAGCTATATCTCTTCCAATTCCAGAAGAAGCCCCTGTTACTAATGCTTTCATAAAATCCTCCTCTTTTACAAAAAGCACATCAAAATACTAAATTGCTTTTGATGTGTTTTTTATTTGTTTTTACTAAATTTATTAATAATAACTCCTACTGAATGAACTATTTGTGTAGACTTATTATTTGCTAAGTTTTTTCCTATTGCTTTTCCTCCAACTGTTAAAGCTGCAACTGTTGCACTTAAAACAAATTGTATATTGAAATTAACTCCCAGTTTTTCTGTTATTTTAACAGAAATTAATGCACTAATAGCTCCGCTAAGTACTCCGCAAATGTCACCTATAACGTCTGCACATATATTTGCTACTTTTGGCGCATTTCTTATTAGTTTTATGGAATCTTTTGATCCTTTAACTTTTTTTGTTGCCTTTGCGTGAAATTCATTCTCATTAGCAACTGTTACTGCAACTCCGATAATATCAAAAAATATTCCCATCACAATTACAAATAGTAATATTAAAATAGCAGGTAATAAGCTTAAATTTGATACTCCATTTGCTGATATATATGAAAATATTATTGATAGTACGAATGTTGTAATAAATATTTGTATAAACCATTTTATATCCGAGTGTCCTTTTGTTCTTTCTTTTTCTTCTTGTTTACTATTCATTTTGATTTTCAATCCTTTCTTGAATTTTTTTATATAATTTTAGGCAGATGTTTATCTGCCTTAATTAATTTTTTGTTTTAGATGGTCAAAGTCTAAGTAAATTTTACAGTTTAGGTCTAGTCGAATTTCTCTACTTCCCGCTTAATATTACTATTATAGCCGTTTCCGTTTAAGGGAAGTATCTACTATGTAATATGTAGACACCAGATCACCACTAAAATCTGTACCTTAATCCCTAGACTTCTATGCTATTGATTTAGCAAACATTCTAGAAGTTTTCCTTGACATACAAATTGTTCTTTACTAGTCTCTTTTGCAAATGCAATTTCATAGTTTATAAAATAAAATAAATTTGGCCTTAATTGTATTTTACTTGTTGTAAAACTAATTCCAATACCTTCACTCAAGACAGGCTACTCTATGCATTTTGTGTCTTGGCACTCAGCATAGGTTTCACTTAAAACTATTTTGTTCTAAGCCTCCACGAAAATAGGGATTCATATATATGCCACTATATAATACCCTAAATTCTTTACTCCCAAAAATCACACAAAACTGGCAATTTCGCGCAATTTCCAGAAACTTCAACGATGTGCCCTATAGTGGATTTTTAGCCCCACCCTCGTAAAGTTTGTATGACTAGAATAATGCACCATCGATATATATTATACAATAGTTTGGTTAAATATTCCAACATTTTTTTGTTCCTATTTTTTCTATTTTTAACACTTTTTAACATCGATTGTTTCAAAAAAATAATCATTCTCACTTTTTCTTGTTTTTTCTCTTTTTTTCTTTATTTTTTATATTTAAATGTTTTTCTTTATTTCGTTATATATTTCTTCATGTATGCTTTCAATAGTTCTAATTTCATTATTCTCTACACATTTTATTTCAAACCAATTATAATCCTTTGATACACTACATGCAGCATTATATGCGTCTAATAAATGATTTTTATCACTTTCATGAATATCTTTTTTATCATTATGTGTAAATTTATTTTCTCTACTTTTCATTAATTCAATAGATTTTTCTACTGGCATATTTAAGAAAAATACTTCTGTTGGTACTGGTAGTCCATATAAATTAAATTCAAAATCCCATAACCATGCTAAAAATTTTTCTCTTTCTTCTTTATTAGAAATTTTTCCTGCTTGATGTACCATATTTGCTGTTGTGTATCTATCTGCTAATAATATTCCTCCTTCTTCATAATATTTTTTATAGTTTATTTGATATGTTGCATATCTATCTGCTGCATAAAATGTTGAAGCTATGTATGGACTTATTTCTTTTGCATTTGTTCCAAATTCTCCAGATAAATACATTTTAACTAGTGATGAACTTGGACTGTCATAGTTTGGAAAACTTACAGTTCTATAATCTATTTTTTCTTCTGTTAGCCTTTCTTGCAATTTTATAAATTGCGTTTGTTTGCCACTTCCATCTGTTCCATCTATTACAAATAATTTTCCCATTTTAATTCTCCCTTTTATAATATATTATTCTTTGTCTTTTTCCTTTTTTTCTTCTTTATTTTTGTCTTGCTTCGATAACATTTTGTTTATAGAATTCAAAATGTCGTCAGAATTTTCATCAAAATCTTCTTTTATTAAATTAAACATTATATTTTTGTTCCTTTCTATTATATAAAATTTCTTACCTTTCTTGTGTATTATACTATTTATTTTTTTGTATTTCAATAAGAAAAAAGTTTTAAGTTTCGACTTTTTTCAAGAGCAGGTTATAATATATGATTTTTGAAACACT
>CARBKU010000132.1 GCA_948946035.1 uncultured Clostridia bacterium | reverse complement strand
AAAAAAAGAATGTTAGTTGAAGATATACAAGACATAATAGAAGAACAATTAATGGAATTAGAAAAATATGAATTAGCAAAAAGATACATAGTATATAGATACACAAGAGCTTTAGTTAGAAAACAAAATACAACAGATGAAACTATTTTAGGATTAATAAGAAATGAAAATAAAGAGTTAGAAGAAGAAAATTCAAACAAAAATATTTTATTAGCATCTACTCAAAGAGATTATATAGCAGGGGAAGTTTCTAAAGATTTAACAAAAAGATTATTACTTCCTGAAAAAATAGTAAAAGCAAATGAAGAGGGTGTATTACATTTCCATGATTCAGATTACTTTATTCAACCAATATTTAATTGTTGTTTAATAAATATATCAGACATGTTAGACAATGGAACAGTAATGAATGGCAAAATGATAGAAAGCCCAAGAAGTTTTCAAGTTGCATGTACTGTTACAACACAAATTATAGCAGCAGTAGCAAGTAACCAATATGGTGGACAATCTGTAGACTTAAGACATTTAGGAAGATATCTAAGAAAAAGTTATAACAAATTTAAATCTTCATTAGAACAAAAATATGGAAGAAAAATACCAGCTAATATAATAGAAGAAATGGTACAAGATAGACTAAAGTCAGAATTAAAAGCAGGTGTTCAAACAATACAATACCAAATTAATACATTAATGACAACAAATGGACAATCACCTTTTGTAACATTATTTTTACACTTAGAAAAAGGTGATCCATATATAAAAGAAAATGCAATGATAATTGAAGAGGTATTAAGACAAAGATATGAAGGAATAAAGAATGAAGCAGGTGTATATGTAACACCAGCATTCCCAAAATTAGTATATGTTTTAGACGAATTTAATAGTTTAAAAGGAGGAGAATACGACTATTTAACAAAACTTGCTGTAAAATGTTCAGCAAAAAGAATGTATCCAGATTATATTTCTGCAAAGAAAATGCGTGAAAACTATGAAGGTAATGTATTTAGTCCAATGGGATGTAGAAGTTTCTTGTCACAATGGAAAGATGAAGATGGAAAATACAAATTTGAAGGAAGATTTAATCAAGGTGTAGTAAGTATAAATTTACCACAAATAGGAATTGTAGCAGATGGTAATGAAGAAGAATTCTGGAAAGAATTTGATGAGAGATTAGAACTATGTAAAGAGGCTTTAATGTGTAGACATTATGCTTTACTTGGAACAAAGTCAGACATTAGTCCAATTCACTGGCAATATGGAGCAATTTCTCGTTTGAAAAAAGGAGAAAAAATTGACAAACTATTATATGGTGGATATTCAACAATGTCTTTAGGATATATTGGATTATACGAAGTAACAAAATTAATGACAGGAGAATCTCATACAACTGAGAAGGGACACGAATTTGCATTAAAGGTTATGAAACACCTAAGAGATGCTACAGATAGATGGAAAAAGGAAACAAATATAGGTTTTGCTTTATATGGTACACCAGCAGAAAGTTTATGCTATAAATTTGCAAGAATTGATAAAGAGAGATTTGGAACAATTAAAGATATTACAGATAAAGGATATTATACTAACTCATATCATGTAGATGTTAGAGAAAAGATAGATGCTTTTGATAAATTGTCTTTTGAAAGCGAATTTCAAAAAATATCTTCTGGTGGTTCAATTTCATATATCGAAATACCAAATATGAGTAAAAATATTGATGCATTAGAATCAGTAGTAAAATTTATTTATGATAATATTCAATATGCAGAATTTAATACAAAGTCAGATTTTTGCCACGAGTGTGGGTTTGATGGGGAAATTATAATTAATAAAGATAATGAATGGGAATGCCCAAATTGTGGAAATAAAGACCATAGTAAGCTAACTGTTGTT
Organism: uncultured Clostridia bacterium; assembly: GCA_948946035.1. GTDB lineage: Bacteria > Bacillota > Clostridia > TANB77 > CAG-508 > CAG-269. The sequence continues at coordinate 2,764 of CARBKU010000132.1, read as the reverse complement.
AGACGTACTTGTGGTTATTTAGGAGAAAATTTCTGGAATGTTGGTAAAACTAAAGAAATTAAACAAAGAGTAATGCACTTATAATAAATATAAAATTGCCTCTATACTTATTTAGTATAGAGGCAATTAGAATTATTAAGAAATTTACGTATTTAAAAATCTATTTAATAATTGTTCTCTACAATTATTTTCAAAAGAATCATCTAAAGGTTGTAAAACAATATTTTCATCATATTTTCTATCTAAACAATGTTTAATAATATAATCAGCAAGTTCAGGATTTTTAGAAAGAAGAGGTCCATGTAAATATGTTGCAATAACATTATCTAAGAAGAACCCTTCATTAGTATCACCAAATTTATTACCATTACCAAACAAAACATTACCAAAAGGAGTTTCAATACCATAAGTTTGTCCACCATGATTTTCGAATCCAATTATTTTTATTTTATTTCCATTTAAATTGGTTTCAATAACAATATTTCCAATACATCTTTTTTTTCTATCAGCAATAGCTTCAGTATAATAATCAAAAACTTCTAAACCTGGAATAATATTTCCATCAACACCTTTATAATATTTACCAAACAACTGATACGAACCACAAATTAATAAGAAAAATACTCCTTGCTCAATTGCTTTTTTTATATTGTCTTTGTGTTTTAGTAAATCTTCTGACAAAATTCCTTGTTCTTGGTCAGCTCCGACCGCCTGCGAAAACTAGGTCATATTTAGTAAAGTCAGGGGATGGGTCATCGATGGAATATGAATCTATTATTGCTTTAAAACCTCTTTTTTCTATTCTATAATGTAAGACTTGAATATTTCCAAAATCTCCATATAATTCTAAAATGTCAGGATATAAATATAAAATTTTTAATTCTTTCATTAATAGTAATCTCCTTAATATTATTTATTTAAATTTAGTATTTCTTTTCTTGTTGGTTGAAGAGAAGTATAGTTGGCAATAACATATTTTTTTATATTAGTACTATATAAATTTTGCACAGCTTCTTTTAAATTTGGATATGCTTCTATTTTATTAGAATCGTATCCAGCTGTTTTTATTCTAATTGCAATGTCATATGCTCTTGTCCCAGAAGTTATAATTCGTTTAACATTTTTTAGATTATCAAAATTAATATCCCATATCCATGAAACATCAAATCCATCTGCGAGATTGTCATTTAGAACAAATAGTAATTCCTTTTCATCATCATCTTCATTTAAAATACGTAAACTAACATTTGCTCCAGTAGGGTTTTTAGCAAGGTTTATAATAGTAGGTATATTCTTTATTTCAAGTTTTTCTAATCTTCCATTATTTAATACAAAAGTTGATAAAGCTTTTTGAATTATTTCTGTATCTATGTTATATAGGCTAACACAGGATATAACAGCTATAAAGTTATATATATTATATATACTATTGAATTTTATTTGATATATATTGTTATCCACTTTAAATGATTTATTTGCTAAATCAATGTTTGTTGCGAATTTATATATTTCGTTATTTCCATAGTCACAGTTAGGACATTTGAATTTTCCAATGTGTGAATATTGATAATATTCGTATTCGATTCTTGTGTTACAGAATGGACAGAATTTTCCTTCGCCAGCTTCTTTGATTTCTTTAGTTGCATGTTTGTATTTGTCTACACTAAAATAGTATATATTTTTATTTTCAGGATTTGCTTTTCCAAGTCTTGCAACATTTGGATCATCATTATTTAATATTAAGTTTCCAGTATAACTTTTTAAGAAGTCATATATTTTTAAAATTAATGTTTCTACTTCACCATTTCGGTCTAATTGGTCTCGGAAAAAGTCAATTACTACTAAGGTATCTAATTTTAAATCTTTAAATACTACTGGTATATAACCTTCATCAACTTCAAATACTAAATAGTCAGCTTTGATTTTTCCTGTTAATGTGGTTGATTTTAAAAGTGTTGATAAGATACCTGTTTCCATGTTATTTCCTTCTGTGTTACTTATTACTTTTTTGTTTGCAGTTTTTAGTACGTGTACTATTGCATTGTTTGTCATGGTTTTTCCATTAGTGGCAGTTACTGCAATTATTGGACAGTCTATTTTAAAGTATTTGAATATACTTGAATTCCAGTCATATGCAAGCTTTCCTAAAAAGTTACCACCTTTTTTGCCAACAATTTTTAATGCTAAATATAATATTTTTATTATTAAAACTATAAAAAAATTTTTCATGATTTTCTCCTTTAATTTTAAAAAATTATAACATATATATATATAAAGAACAACTATAAAAACCAAAACTTAAAAAATAATATTATTGAAAAAAATTTTTAATAATGTTATTATAAAAATATAAAAGTATTTAAAGTTCTACATAAAACAAAAAAGGAGGAATACATAAGATGAAACAATATAAACGGAATAACTCTAATAGCCTTAATTATAACAATAATAGTATTGTTAATATTAACAGGAGTAACAATAATAACATTAACAGGAGAAAATGGATTGCTTGGAAAAGCAGAAACAGCAAAAGAGAAAACAGATTATGCAACTGCTAAAGAAAGTTTACAAATAATGTTATTAGAAATAAAAACAAGAGTAATAACAGAAGAAAAAAGAAATACTATAATAACAGATTGTAATGAATTAAGTGGAAAAGAAGAATTAACAAAAATAGAATATATAAATAGTGAAATAGCTTCAACAGAAATAATAAATATAGAAAATCCTAAATATGCATTAGTAACATACAGAGAATATATAT
>CARBKU010000131.1 GCA_948946035.1 uncultured Clostridia bacterium | reverse complement strand
TTTTTATTTTAACATGTCCTTATCTTTTTTGTCTAATTTATTATAACCAATCCAGAATAAATAGTGATGGAAAAATAGAACTAGAAAGAAAAGAAGAAATGAAGAAAAGAGGACTAACTTCTCCAGACCGTGGAGATGCATTAGTTCTTTCTTTGTATGAACCAAAAAAGAAAATGGAGTTTGGGTATACAAAACCAGTATAGGAGGAACAACAATGATACAATGGAATAAAAATACATTAGAAAATCCAAATAGTATAGCACAAATATTGCCAATAGCAGAGACAGAATGGAATAATAGAAAAAAATTATATGAAAGAATAAGAAGAAAAGCAACATATTCAGAATTAGTAAATGAAAATGATAGCAATATAAAAGTAGGATTTGAAAATTATATACATTCTATGGTAACAGGATATTTTTCAGGAAAAGCACCAATATATGATGTAGAAAAGATATCAGATCCAACAAAATTAAATATAATAAAAGAATTACTAAATAAAGTTTTTAAAGTAGATAATAATAAAGATGAAGAATTAAAAGTATTAATTGATTATATTAGTAAATATAATGATGAAGCAACAGAGTTTTTTAACTTAGCATTCGATTATTTTGGAATGAGGGCATGCTATGAAATATTATATGAGAATGATGAAAATGAAATAGTATATACAAATCAAAATACATTAAATACAATAGGAATATTTGATTACTCAACACCGGTAAATCAAATAGGACAATTACGAAAATGGATGGAGAAAGATGAAAATAATAATGATATAACAATAGTACAATTAACAACAATAAATGGAAAAAAATATTATACTCCAACACCAGAAGACACAAAAAAGCTAAAAGAAATAGAAGATAGAGAAGAACCAGGAAAATGGGAGATGTTACCTTGTATAGCAATAGAAAACGAAATGGGATTATCATGTTTTGAATTGGTAATTTCTTTAATTTGTGCATATGAAAGGGTGATACAAAATAGTAGGAATACATTTCAATACAATGATGATGCAAAATTAAAAGTAACAGGATATATGCCAGATGAAGAATTATTGGTATCAGAATTAGATAAAGAAAATAAACCAATATTAAATGAAGATGGTACTGTAAAAATGAAAGTAAACCCATTAAGAAAACAAAGAGACGAAGAAACATTAAAAATGAAAGTATTTTATACGCCTGATGAAAAAGGAGATATTAGTTGGGTAGAAAAAAACATACAGGATACAGCGTTACAAAATCATAAAAAAACATTAATAGATTTAATATCAATAATATCAGGAGTACCTAATATAACAGATTTAGGATTTACAAATGCAGATAATGAAGTGCATTAGACAGGAAATTTTTTGCATTAGAGCAAATGATAACACAAGCAGATAAGCAATTCAAAAAAGCATTATTAAGAAGATGGGAAACAATAATAAATAGAATAAATAAGAGGAAAAGTAAGCAATATGATTTTAGAAGTATAAAGATAGATTTACAAAGAAATCTACCAACTGACAAAGGAACAGAAACAGATAGATGGTTGAAATTAAGAGGTTTATTACCAGACCAAACTATTATAGATAACTTACCAGATGATTTAGATTCAATTAGTGAACTTGAAAAGATGAGAGAACAAGATGAAGAAAAGATAAAAAATAACATTGAGAGTATGCAGAAAATAGGACAAGAAAAAATGATTGATAATGAGACGGAAAAAGAAAATAAATCAAAAGTGCAAATAACAGATTTAACAGATGAGCAAAAAGCACAGAAATTAACAGCAACCAATAAAAAGGATCAACAAAAAGAAATAAATGAGCAATTGAAGAAAGAATGAGGTGTTGTAAATGGAATATTGGCAATACCACAATCGGTAAAATGCTTGAATTAAAAAAAATATATAATAAAACATCTAAACAAACACAAAATAGATTACAAGAAATCTTAGATACATTAGGCTTAGATTTTAATAGTTTATATGATATAGCAAACACTAAAACTAAAGACAGAATTAATGCATATATAGAAGAATGGAAAGACCAAGGTATACTTGTTGGTTATTTTGGAATGTTGTCTAAAAATATTTACAACAGAAATAGAGTAAAAAATAGCGAAATACTACAATTACTAATATATAGTGCATATATAGAAGAACAAAAAAAGTTACAAAAAATAGAACTAAATATATTTAAAGATGATGCAAACTATTATTATCAACAAGGACAAGAGGAAGTAAATAATACATTACCTAAAAATAAAAGGAAAAAAGTATCTGTAATACCAGATGCTATTTTTTTAACTTTAATAGATATGCCAAACTCAATAGGTTTAACTTGGAAACAGTACATAGAAACTACAATACAGTATAATGCACAACAAATATACAAACAAGCTATTTTAAATATACAACAACAAAGAGAGTTAGAAATACAATCTAATGAATTTCAAAGAATTATACAACAACAAGACAACCAAAAACTTAATATAAATAATGATAAGATATCTGGAACAGTAGATATTCAAATGATAGGCTTGAATAATTTAGCTAAAGTTGAAGGAATAAAAAAAATTGCAGATGATAATGATATGGTGCAATTTATTGCAGTAAGTGACGAAAATAGCACAGATATGTGCCAGTCTATGAATGGAATGAAATTTTACATTAATAGAGAAAATTCATTTGATAGATATTGGGGAGCAACAAAAAAGGAACTTAAACTTGTAAGAGTAAAAGTAAAAGGATTGGTTCCACGGCATAAATCTTCCGCCTATAATTTACCATTGGCATTGGTGTAGAAGTACAATTACATATCTAACAGCCAACAATAATATAGAACTGGAGCAAGACAAAAAGTATAGTTTATTTGATGGAATATATGAAAAAAACATAAAAAAATATAATTTCAGTAAATTAAATATAGACCATATAAATAAAAAGGTATTAAATAATATATTGAATAATATGGAAAAAGTATACAAAGACTTTCCACAAATAAAAGGTAAAATAACGCAAATAAAAGAAATAGAACATCAGAATGGAGGAATGAATGTTGAACCCCAAAATGATGGAACATACATAATGGAAATAAACAAAAAGTTCTTTGGTAATAGAAAAGTTGCTAAAAAAGAATATCAAAAAACTGTAAAATCAAAATACCACCCACAAAATAGTAATTATCAAGATATGGGAATACACGAAGCAGGTCATATGGTATTAAGTGAGATTATCAAAAAGAAATATAAAGATATAAATGTAGTAGCAACTGATTGGAATAACAATATAACTTCACAGCAAATATTAAATAAAGCATTTAAAAATTGTAAAATTAATGGTAGAATAAATAAAATAAAATAAAATCTATTAAAAATATTTCAACTTATGCAATACAAAAAGATGCATCAGAAACAATAGCTGAAGCTTTTGTCGATTACTATGTAAATAAAAAGAAAGCAACAAACTTAAGCAAATCAATAGTAGATATTATGAAAGGAATGATTTAATATGATGCCATTAATACATCCTTGGACAAATTGGCAAGAAGATGATATAAATTCAAATGATTTATATGCTTGGAAGTGGAAAGAAGATACTCCAGAAGAAATAATAAAACAATATGAAGAATGGGAAAAATATTATAATAAAAAGATGAAAATATAGCACTTACTAAATGTAGGTGCTTTTATTATAGAAAGAAGGTGTTAATAATGGGAATAACAGCAATAATATGTGGAACAATAATTGTTTTAGCTATATTAGGAAAAGACGATAAATAAGTTATTAATTTTTTTACATTATAAATCAAAGACGTAGACGTACGTCTTATTTTTATGCCGTTTTATCGATAGTTAGGCTTAACAAAATAAACGAAATAAAAAAAGCAATGGTTGGGGCTTAGGCAATGACTGGGGCTAGAAAGAGGAAAAAATGGAAGGACAAGAAGAAAATGTAAATCAAAATGCTAATACTGGGGCAAATAACGAACCAGAGGGAGCAAATACTCAAAATACAAACCAAAATACAGGAACAAACAACAACCCTGTAACATTTGATGATTTCTTAAAAGATGGAAAGAATCAAGCGGAATTTGACAGAAGGATTCAAAAGGCTATTCAAACAGCACAAGAAAGTTGGAAAGCAAAAAACGACCAAGAAAGGTCAGAAGCTGAAAGATTAGCACAAATGAACGAAACTGAAAAATTACAATATCAATTAAGCCAAAAAGACAAAAGTATTGAAGAGATACAAAAAAAGTTAAATGCCAGAGATTTAAAAGATGAAGCAATAAAGATAGCAACAACACAAGACACAGCATTTGACCCAGAGTTTTTAAACTTATTTGATTATGAAAATATGACAGCAGAGCAATTACAGGAAAAAACAAAGCTAATAAAAACTATTCAAGATAGAATAGTTGAAAAAACAATTAATGAGTGGTCAAAAGAAAAACCACCCTATAATCCAAATCCAGAGAACAATAGCAATTTAGACACTAGAGTATCTCAAGCATTTGGAAATTAAATAAATAAAGGAGGAATTTAAAATGGCAGTTTATAATTATGCTGAAAAATTTGAAAGAGATTTACAACAAAAATATGCAAGAGAGTTAACAAGTAATAGTTTGTTTAACTCTAATCCAAATGTTAAATTTATTAACGCACAAACAATTGTATTTCTCAAATGAAAAATGGACCATTTTGTACCAATATTATAATTGAAAT
>CARBKU010000130.1 GCA_948946035.1 uncultured Clostridia bacterium | reverse complement strand
CTGCTGCATATATATCTGGCTCTGCATTATTGAGAAATTTATTAATTTCTACAATTAAAGTAATATCTTTTGTTTTTGGAGTAAGCAGTTCTTTAATATAATTATCAATTTTTGCATAATTATAGTATAATGTAATGTATGAGTTACTTTTAGATAATGATTTAGCAATATCTTTCTTTTTCTTTTTTTGAACATCAATCAAATATTTGATAGTTTCTGCTATTTCATCAAAATTCAGCTCTTGTCTTTGCACATTTTCTACCAGTTGCTTTTCAAATATGTCTTCAAAATTAGTATTAACTATGACAGCAGGTATTGATTTTAATCCTGCCTGTTTAGCTGCTCTAAATCGTCGTTCTCCATAACAAATTCTATAAACATTATCATTTTTAAATAATGTTATAGGTGAAAGCACTCCATGCAGTCTGATTGATTCTGCTAAATCATCTATATTATCAAATATTTTTCTTGGCTGGGTAGGGTCAATTTCAATTTTATCTAAATCTATTTCCTGAAATTTTTCTTCATTAGCATTCATTAGTAAATCACTTGTTTTTTTAATATCTTTTAAAAAATCCATATAATTACCCCTTACATTTTTGCATATATTGTGTCAAATACATTAATTAATTCTTTTTTATGTTTTGAATTACTTTTAAAGAAAGAAGTCTGGCTTGCACTAGCATTTGCTAAATCATTTCTATATTTAATAAATGGCAAAAATAAATCCTGACCATATTCAGAGTATAGTTTTTCTAAATTTTTACTTTGCCTTTTATTTGTAGTAATTACACGAGAAGGCAGCACACCAAGAAAAGACATATCATTATTTCTATTTTTTTTGATATTGAATATAGTATTAAGCATTAGAGATAAGCCTTGTAATGAATATATTTCAAGCTCAATAGGAGTTATTACATAATTTGATAACTCAAGTGAATATATAAGTTTATTAGACAGCACAGGTGCAGTATCTATAAGAATATAATCAAATAAAGTATATAAATATTTTAGATTTTGCAGATAGTTAATAGAGTTATCAAATTCATTTTCATTTGATAAATCAATAGTAGATTTGAAAAGATTTATTTCATCTTTTTTTATTATTTTTTCTTCTTTAACCATTTTTATATTTTTCCTTGTATAATATATTTAGGTTTTTAATAAAGGATTTACCTATAAACCTATTGCCTTTCTATGCCAATTGTTAATTAAAATTATAAAATATATTCTAGTGTTTTATATATTTCATTTTAATCTTGTAGTTCATACATTATAATACTTAATATATTTAAAGCAACTGTTTCAGTTCGTAATATTCTTTTTCCTAAGGTTATAATTTTTGCTCCATTATTTTTCAAAGTTTCTATTTCTTCTGGAGCAATTCCACCTTCTGGACCAATTAATACACCTATTTTATATTCATCTTTTTCTTGTTTTTTTGCATTTTTTAACTCTGGTTTTAATGTGACTTTTTGTTCATTTTCATATGCTACAATTAATATATCATATTTAGAACATAAGTCGCAAATTTCATTTAGCCTTTTTATAGAATTAATTTTTGGAATTATGTTTCTTCCACTTTGTTTACTTGCAACTTCAGATATTTTTTGCCATCTCTCTATTTTTTTGTTTTTATCTTTTTCATTTAATTTAACAACACATCTTTTCATTTCTACTGGGGTTATTTCGTACACTCCTAATTCTACTGATTTTTGAATCACTAGTTCCATTTTGTCTGCTTTTGGCAACCCTTGAAATATTGTTACTTTTATATTAGACTCTGCATTATTTTCTGACTTTTCTATTATGTTACAACTAATTGTGTCATCTTCTATATTTCTAATTTCACATAGATAGTCTAAAGCTTGCTCGACATTACATATTGTTAATTTGTCTCCTATTTTTTTTCTTAACACATTTTTTATATGTTTTACATCTTGTCCTTTTATTTCTATTTTGTTATTGTTAATTTGCTCTTCTGCTACAAAAAATTTTGGCATGTTTTTCTCCTTATATTATCTTCTTTGTGTTTTCTATTATATGATTTTTTTTATAATTTTTCAAGTAATTTAAAGTAATCACATTTCTTTTTGTTACTTGATAATGCTTTTTTGTGTTTAATATCTTGAAAATACTGATATATAAATATTTATGCAGTATCGAATGTGATTGAAATGCATTTAAAAATTCTTTGAAATATATGGAGTAATGTTCGCGTCGAGCGTAGCGAGGACTAAGTGAAAGAGGCTCCATATATTTCATTAGAATTTTTTATGTATGTAATGAACCGAGATACAAAGAAATATTTATATATCAGCATTTTCATAGAATAATATTAGTAAAAGTATTATCTAGTAATTTCTTTTTATTTAACTGTTACATAAAAAAGACCCTATTCGTTGAATAAAGTCCTTTCTTCTTATATTTATTAATAATTTTCTGATTTTATTTCAAAATATGCCTTTGGATGGCTACATACTGGACAAATTTCTGGTGCTTGTCTTCCAATTACTATATGTCCACAATTTCTACATTTCCATATTTTATCACCATCACGACTAAATACTAATCCATCTTCTACATTCTCTAATAATTTTTTATATCTTGCTTCATGCTCTTTTTCAATTTCTCCTACTGCTTGGAATAAGTATGCAATTTTGTCAAATCCTTCTTCTTTGGCTTCTTTTGCCATTCTATCGTACATATCTGTCCATTCATAGTTTTCTCCTTCAGCAGCTGCTACTAAGTTTTCTGCTGTTGTTTTAATTTCTCCACCTTGTAGTAGTTTAAACCATAATTTTGCATGTTCTTTTTCATTTTCTGCTGTTTCTAAAAATATTGCTGCTATTTGTTCATATCCTTCTTTTTTTGCTTTGCTTGCAAAGTATGTGTATTTATTTCTGGCTTGTGATTCTCCTGCAAAAGCTTCCATTAAATTTTTTTCTGTTTTACTTCCTTTTAATTCCATTATATTTCCTCCTTATTTTTTTGTAACTATAATTCAACTCATATTGCTATAAACAATATTTATTATTTTTTATATTATATTATATTTTTTTATTTGTCAATAATATTATTTTTCTTTAAGTTTCGACTTTTTACAAGAGCAGGTTATAATATATGATTTTTTAAACACTGCGTAAGCGACCAAACGAGCTATGCGAGTGCGATTTGAGCAACCCACATATGAAATTTAATTTTGTAGGTTGCGACACACAAAGTGTAAAAAAATCATATATTATAACCTACTCTTGTAAAAAGTCGAAACTTAAATATTATTTTTTTAAGCTTATGTAATCCGCTATAATATTTTTTATTCTAATTATTATTCAAGCCAGATTTCATATACTAGCATTGTAGTTTTTTCTCCTATTGTACCTCTACCTGCAACTGTTCCAGCAAAACCATATTCATCTACATTAGTTTTGTCCAATTCCTTTACAAACTCTTGCATTGTACACTCTTCTAGCTGTGTTATCTGATTATTAGATGTTACTCCACAAACCCAACTACCATAATAAGCATACTCATCATTAAACATCCCTACAATATTAATACCACTGCCATTAATATCTTTTGTTGTCATAATAACATGTACAGAATTAAATTTAGACATATTAATTTTATTATTTGTTCTATAAATATAAGTTGTATATCTACTTGTTTCAACAGGACTTTTTAAATACAAATTATCTTCGTTCTTACTTCCTGTACCTGCATTAGCACTAGCACCATATATCCATCCTCCTGTTACTCGATCACATTCATCTCCATTTTTATATAAATATAATTTATCTAATGTTTTTTGTTTTACGATATTTGATCTTCTCATTGTTCCTTTATCATCTATTGCTACTACATATACTTCATATTCTGTATTTATTTCTAAGTCATTTATATCTATTGTATTAGAATCTGTGTATATTCCTTTATATTCTTCATTAACAAAATATTCATATGCTACTATTGTGCTATCAAAACTTGTTGCATTTGCTTCTATTGTAAAATATGTTCCATTTATATTACTTATTGTTGGCGAAAATTCTTGTATAGTTGTATCTTTATTGCCTATATTATTTCCTCCACTATTTGTTCCTCCTGGTGTCCATTCTTCATTTCCAGTACTTGTTACTTTTCCTAAACTACTTATTTTAAATTCATATCCATCTACTTTTATTATTAGGTCATAGCTTATTTCGTTTACTTTTTCTTGTAACCCTTCTATGTTATTTATATTTTCTTTTAGTAAATCATCATCTATTCCCCATTTGTTCCTATTGATGACATTACTGCTAATTTCACTTTTTCTTCTGCTGTAACATATTTGTTTCTTTCTCCTGCTGTTTTTGCTTTGTTTAATAATCCGTTTTCTCCTGTTAGCGTCAATATGGTTATTCCTGCTAATATTAATAAAATTATTATTGTGATAGCTAATGCTATCAATGTAATCCCTCTTATATCTCTCATTCTCGTTCCCCTCTATGTTTCTTCATTTTCCTACATTTATTCTCTCTCTCGATAAAACTTAATAAAAACTATGTAGTAGGTAACAAATTGCTTAAACTAATTTAGTTGAATTTTATCTACTTTCTATTCTTTTATCATCTTGAATGTAATACATTTTTCTTTAAAATCCTTTACTACTTGTTGTTTCTTTTCCTCCCATTCTTTTGATAAAACAGACAAAAAATGCTGTCTTTTCAATACTTTTTCGTCTTTATTTATTAATTTTTTACTTATATTTTAATTCAATAATCATTTTT
>CARBKU010000129.1 GCA_948946035.1 uncultured Clostridia bacterium | reverse complement strand
TTTTTTATTGAATATGTCTATTTTTATATTCTCCCAAAATAGGCAATTGCTCTACAAAAAAAAATCCATTTTAATATAAAAATGAATTCTTTTTTTATTATTTAACAAGCCTTTCCTTAATCTTCATAAGTCTAGAAGTTGATGCTCTTTCATCCTCTGATAATTTAAGTCCAATATACTTAATAGTATCAATATAATTTGGAATAGTAACATTTTCAATTGCATTAACTCTTCTTCTAGTTTTTTCGATTTCAGCTGAAATAAGTTCTATAGCCTTCTCATTTTGTGCAAGTTCTAATAAAAATTTAGAAACTTCTGAAAAACTTTCGATTGCCTTATCTAATTCAGATGTAGTATATGCAAATCCGTAAAGTGCTTTATTATAAGTATCATCTTGTAGGTTTTCAGTAAAATGATATTTGGGGATTTTAACACTCATTATGCTTGTTTCTTCAATATCTATTGAGACAGATTTTTTTGGTATAATTAAAGCTTCTTCTATATATTCTTCCCCTATAACAGCTTTAGCTAGCATGAAATTTTGATAAGCCTTTTGTAACCCTTCATCTGTTTTTTTTCGAAGTTCCTGATTTTGTCTTACTAAATCAAGTAATTTTTTTATTAATTCATCTAATTTGTCTTTTAAAAGTTTATGACCTTTTTGTGCTGTTTTTAAAGACTTTTTCATATTAATACTTTCTATACGAGTCAAATTAACATTTAATACTGCCATACAACATTTTCCTCTCTTTATATTTTATATTATTTGTTACTTGCTAACCTTAGATATATTTTAACTCGTAACATCTAAAAAATTACTACTTAATCTTCAATATAATATTTTTCAATATATACATCTTTGATACGTTTTAACTCTTGTTTTGGTAATGTAGAAAGTAATTTCCAACCAATATTTAAAGTTTCTTCAATACTTCTATCAGTATCAAAACCTTGGGCAACGAACTCTCTTTCAAAATCATCAGCAAATTTAGCATAAATTCTATCTAATTCAGAAAGTGCACTTTCGCCCAAAATTGCCATCAACTCTTTTGCATCTTTACCACGAGCATAAGAAGCAAATAATTGGTTTAACACACCTGAGTGATCTTCTCTTGTTTTGCCTTTTCCAATACCTTCATTCTTCAAACGTGACAAAGAAAGTAAGACATCTACAGGAGGAGTCATTCCTCTTTTATTTAAATCTCTACTTAAAACTATTTGTCCTTCAGTAATATAACCTGTTAAGTCTGGTACTGGGTGTGTTTTATCATCTTCAGGCATTGTTAAAATAGGAATCATTGTTACAGATCCTTCTTTTCCTTTTATTTTTCCAGCACGTTCATAAATTGTTGATAAATCTGTATATAAATATCCAGGATATGCTCTTCTACCAGGAATTTCTTTTCTTGCTGCTGAAATTTCACGCAACGCTTCTGCATAGTTTGTCATGTCTGTCATAATTACTAAAACTTGCATGTCTTGCTCATATGCTAAATATTCAGCTGCTGTTAACGCCATACGAGGTGTTGATATACGTTCTACTGCTGGGTCATTTGCTAAGTTAATAAACATAACAGATCTACTTATTGCTCCTGTTTCTTTTAAGCTATTAATAAAATATTCTGCATCTTCAAATGGAATTCCTATAGCTGCAAATACTACAGCAAATTTTGAATTTTCTTTTAATACTTTTGCTTGTCTTGCAATTTGTACAGCAAGTTCTGCATGTGGAAGTCCTGATCCTGAAAATATAGGTAATTTTTGACCAATTACTAATGTGTTTAATCCATCTATAGAAGATACCCCTGTTTGTATAAATTCTGATGGAAATATTCTTGCAGCTGGATTTATTGGTTTTCCATTTATATCTACTTTTTTATCAGCTATTACATCTGGCATTCCATCTATTGCTTTTCCCATTCCATTAAATACTCTTCCTAAAATATTTTTAGATACACCAAACTCTAAACCTTTTCCTAAAAATCTAACCTTAGATTCTTTTAAGTTTATTCCTGTACTACTTTCAAATAATTGAACTAGTGCAGAATTTTCTGTAACTTCTAAGACTTTGCATAATCTTTTTTCTCCATTTTGAAGTTTAATTTCTCCTATTTCATCATATTTAACATTTTCTACATTTTCAACTAACATTAAAGGTCCTGCTGTTTCTTTAATTGTTTTATATTCTTTTATCATTATGCTAGACCTCCTTTTTCTATTATTGTATCTGTTTCTGTATCAATAGCTTTCTCGATATCATCAAATTCACTATCAACTTTTTCTTCTTCTATAAATTTAGCTTTACCTATTCTTGATACATATGGTAATTTTATGTATTCTTCAACATTTACGCCAGTTTGAATTGCTTTACTCATTCTATCATAAAATTTGAATATCATTTTTAATATTCTTTCTTGTTTATGACTAGATGCATAACAATCTATATCATCAAAAGCGTCTTGTGCTAAATAGTCTTCTCTTAAAATTCTTGCTACTTCTAATGTAACTCTATCTTTACTTGATACTGCATCTATACCTACTAATTGTACGATTTCTTGAAGTTTTGCTTCTTCTTGTAATATTGACATTGCTTCATTTTTTAGATTTACAAATTCTTCACTAATATTCTCTCTTTCCCATTTTTCTGCTTGCTCTTTGTATAGTGAATAACTTGTAAGCCAGTTAACTGATGGGAAGTGTCTTTTTGCAGCTAGACTTGCATCTAATCCCCAAAATACTTTTACTATTCTTAGTGAACTTTGGCTAACAGGTTCTGAAATGTCTCCACCTGCTGGTGATACAGCTCCTATTACTGTAAGTGTACCTATTCTTTCATCATTTCCTAAACATTCAACTTTTCCTGCTCTTTCATAAAATTCTGCTATTCTTGAACCTAAATATGCTGGATATCCTTCTTCTCCTGGCATTTCTTCTAGTCTTCCACTCATTTCTCTTAATGCTTCTGCCCATCTTGATGTAGAGTCTGCCATAAGTGCTACATTGTATCCCATGTCTCTATAATATTCTGCAATTGTAATTCCTGTATAGATTGAAGCCTCTCTTGCTGCAACAGGCATATCTGATGTATTTGCAATTAAAACTGTTCTATTCATTAATGAGTCTTTTGTTCTTGGATCTATCAAGTTTGGAAATTCTGTTAAAACTTCTGTCATTTCATTTCCACGTTCTCCACAACCTACATAAATAATTATGTCTGCATCAGCCCATTTTGCAAGTTGATGTTGTATAACTGTTTTCCCACTACCAAATGCTCCTGGTATAGCACATGTTCCTCCTTTAGTAATTGGAAAAAATGTGTCTATAACTCTTTGACCTGTTACTAGCATATCGTCTGGATTTAATTTCTTGTTTACTGGTCTTGGCTTTCTTACTGGCCATTTTTGCATCATTTGAATTTCATGCAATTTTCCCCTTTTATCTTCTACTACACATATTGTTTCTGTTACTGTATAGTCTCCAGATTTTATTTCTTTTATAATTCCTTCTATTCCTACTGGAACCATTATTCTACATTCAATTACTTTTGTTTCTTGAACTATTCCTATTATTGTACCTGATTTAACGCTATCTCCTACATTTCTTTTAGGAATAAAAGTCCATTTTTTGTCTTTATCAATACTATTTACATCAATTCCTCTTTCTATATTTTTACCTGTTTTTTCATATATTTTGTTAAGAGGTCTTTGAATTCCATCATATATTGATGTTAACATTCCAGGACCTAATTCCACACTAAGTGGCATTCCAGTTTGAACTATTTTTTCTCCTGCTCCTACTCCAGATGTTTCTTCATATACTTGGATAGATGCATTGTCAGCATGCATTTCAATAATTTCGCCAATTAAGTTTTTATCAGATACTTTTACAACATCAAACATGTTTGCATCTTCCATTCCCTTTGCTATAACTAATGGTCCTGATACTTTTGTTATGATACCTTGTTTCAACGTTTTCATCCCTTTCTTTTTTAAGAATTACTTTCTTTAAAATTAATTTCTATTCCAACAGCCTTTTGTACCATGTCTTTTATTCTCTTTTCTCCATATTGTAAACTTCCTAAGTTACTTGGTATTGTTACAATTGCTGGAATCTTATTTTTTTGTAACTTTGTTAGATATTTTTCTGCTTTTATACTTACATTTTCTGTTATATATATAATGGCATAATTTTCTTCTATTAATTTTGGTATAATAGTTTTTATTTCGTCTTCTTCATATGCTGGATATATGTCCATTCCTATAGCAGAAAATCCAAATATAGATTCTTTATCTCCTACTACTGCTATTTTATACATAACTTTCCCTTAGCCTTTCTTTAATCTTTTCAGTACTTATTTTATTTAATTTTCCTGTAAAGATAATTCTAATATTTTTAAATTCTGTTTGTTTAGCATATATATATGCTAATATTGGCTCTATTGTAAGTGCTTTTAGTTTAGCTTCTTTCATATAGTTCATTATATAATTATCACAGAATTTATCTAAACTTTCATAATTATATATTGCTTGTTCTATAGTATCAGAAAATCCAATAAATCTATATTTTAAATTTTGCTCTTCTTCATTTAGACTTTCCATAAATGTTTTTAAATTTATTTTTCCACCTTCTATGTATGAAACTTCAAATATAAATGCGTCTTTATATATTTTTCTTACTCTAAAAAATGTTTTTATATTTGTTATATCTATTAATTTTTGAATATATTTTAAAATAAATTTGTTATCTATATTTTCAGCTAATTTTTTCATAT
>CARBKU010000128.1 GCA_948946035.1 uncultured Clostridia bacterium | reverse complement strand
ATAAATTTAAAAATATTTTATAAAGGATGATATATAAATGAATAAAAAAGTAATAAGTATAGTTCTTGGTATTATGTGTTTTGCTTTAACACTAGGTATTTTTATACAAATTAGAACTGTAAAAGAATCAAACTCAACCGTTAGTCAAAATTACGAAGAAAATAACTTAAGAGCAGAAGTTCTAAAATATAAAGAAAAATATGAAAATAAATACAAAGAATTAGAAAAAGCAGAAGAAGAATTAGAAAAAGAAAGACAAAATTCTACTCAAAATAATAAAGAATTGGAACAAAAAGAAGAAAATATAAAAAAAGGAAATAAAGTCATTGGACTAACAGATGTAACTGGACCAGGGGTTATTGTTACACTAAGTGACAGCAAAAAAGACGCAAGTACAGTATTAAACCCAAGTAGTTTAATAGTTCATGATGCAGATGTATTAAGTGTTATTAATGAGTTAAAAAATGCAGGAGCAGAAGCAATATCTATAAATGAGCAACGATTAGTTCCAACAAGTAGTATTTCATGTGGAGGAAATATTATAGATATAAATGGAGAAAAAGTAGGTGCACCATTTGTTATAAAAGCAATAGGATTACCAGAACAACTTGCAGGATTAACAAGACAAGGCGGATATTTAGAAATACTAAAAAGTCAAAGTGTTGGTGTAGAACTTAAGAAAACAAATAATATTACAATACCAAAATATACAGGAGTAATTTTATATAAATATGTTCAAATAAATGAATAAATAGGAGGAAAACATGAAATCAAATATAAAAAAAGGTAAAATTACAATGATTATTACAATCGGAATATCATGTTTTGCACTATCACTGATTATGTCAATGCAATTTAAAATAGTTAATGAAACAGATATTACATCGATAGAAAATATGAGAGAAGCAGAGTTAAGAACAGAATTAGCAAATTGGAAATCTAAATATGAAGAAACAGATGAAAAGTATGAAGAAGTTTTAGACAAAATAGAAGAATATAAAAAAACAAAACAATCTAATGAAGAAACAGAAAAATTAGTAGACGAAGAATTAAAACAAGTAAATATGACAATGGGAAAAACAGATGTAAAAGGTGAAGGAATAGAAGTGACACTGGAAGAAAAAGACGACGAAGAAATAGGTAGAATTAGTTCAGATAGTTTATTATTAATAGTAAATGCATTAAAATCAGCAGGAGCAGAAGCAATATCAATAAATGAAGAGAGAATAATTAATATGTCTGATATTGTTGACATTAATAATTCATTCATAAAAGTAAATGGTCAAAGAATATTAGCACCATATGTAATTAAAGCCATAGGTAATCAATCTTATTTAGAAAGTATATTAGTAGGTAATGGCGGGCCTGTTGATGAAATGAAAAAAATAGGACAAAATGTAAACATAAGCAAATCTAACAATATAAAAATATTGAAATACAATAAAGATATTAAGATAAAATACATTCAATAGAGATAGGAGGGATAAAAATGATTTTTATAGCAATATTAATAGGATGTATTGCAGGAGCCTTAATTGGGATAAATGTGCCAATGATTTCATATACATACTCTAGTTATCTAGCAATTGCAATTATAGCAGCATTAGATTCAGTATTTGGTGGAATTACATCAGTAATAAATAAAAATTTTAATTTAAAAATATTTGTAACAGGATTTTTTGGGAATGCTATTTTAGCCATATTATTAACAATATTAGGGCAAAAGCTAAATGTAGACATTTACTTAGCAGCAATAGTTGTATTTGTGGGAAGAATGTTTGTAAATTTAGCAATTATAAGAAGGTACTATGTAGACAAATGGTCTAACATGATAAAACATAAGGATAAAAAATAAAAAAAAATATTACAAAAACATTACAAAAATATTACAAAAATATAACAAATCCTATTGACATTTTTTAAAAAATGTAATATATATATTTTTAGAGAAATTATACTAATAAATGGAGGAATTAACTTGGCAATAGGAGATATCATAGTAGGTATTGACATAGGAACCAGCAAAGTATGTACAGTTGTAGGGGAAGTAAACAACTTTGGACAAATAGAAATCATATGTAATACCTCATATAAATGTAATGGACTAAAAAAGGGAAAAATAATAAATGAAGAAGAAATTTGTCTATGCATAGCAAAAACGATAAAAGATGCCGAAGAAGAAACTAGCTTAAAAATCAACTCTTCATATGTGACAATTCAAGGAAAATATGTAACAATAGTCCAAAATAGCATAACAAAAGAAGTAAAAGATAAATACTCTGGTATATCCATCAAAGATGTACAAAATGCAATGTTACAAGTAAAAGACATAGAAATTCCTGATGAAAAAACATTAATTGATATAGTGCCTGATAAAATAACACTTGAAAATGGAACAGTAGTAAAAGACCCAGTTGGAAACCTAAGTTCACATTTTACAATAAGTGCACAAGTTATATTAGCAGAAAAAGACTATGTTAGACAACTAAATAACATATTCAAAAAAGTGGGACTAGAAATAGATGGAATAGTTCCAATAGCTATGGCAGAAAGAAATTTAGTATTAGATAAAAACGAATTACATGATAATGTTATGTTGTTAGATATAGGAGCTGGAAATACAGAAATAGGTGTATTTGAAGGAACAACATTTATGTATACAAATTCTATACCAGTAGGAGGAGAAAATATTACAAATGATATAGCATATGTATTAAACATATCAGAAGAAGAAGCGGACAAATTAAAAAGGCAATATGGTCTAGCTTTAAAATCATTTATAGACAATGATAATGATATAATATTAAACACATCAAAAGCTGAAAACAAAAATAGAATAATAAAAAGTTCAGAACTAATAGAAATAATAGAAGCAAGAATTGAAGAAATATTCACAATAGTCAACAAAGACATAACAAATCAAGGGGTAAAGCAAAAAATAAACAATGTAGTATTAACTGGTCAAGGAATAGTAAACATTAATAAAAGTGATGTAGCAGGAAAAATAAATTTAAACATACCAGTAAAAATATCAACAGGGAGACTAATTAGTACTATAAAACCAGCATATAGGACAAGTTATGCATTAGTAAGATACGTTGCAGCAAGACCATTTGCTAAAACAGTATCAAGTGACATAGACTCACAAAATAATGAAAGCTTTATGAAAACATTACTAGAAAGAATAAAAGAATTCTTTTATTCATAAAAAGTTATTAATTTTATAAAATATAATTTTAGATAAATTCAAAAAAAGTAATAAACATATTAATAGTTTTAGAAAGGGAGGAAAAACTAAATGATGGATTACAATGACGACAATAATTTTGCTATGATGGATGGTGCAGCCACAATAAAAGTTATAGGTGTAGGAGGAGCAGGAAATAATGCTGTAAATAGAATGATAGATGCAGGAATAAAAGGAGTAGACTTTATTGCTGTAAATACAGATAGACAAGCCCTACAAACATCAAGAGCAAATACAAAAATACAAATAGGAGAAAAAATAACAAGAGGATTAGGTGCTGGAGCAAATCCTGACATTGGAGCTCAATCAGCAGAAGAAAGCAAAGCAGAAATAGCAGAAGTATTAAGAGGAGCAGATATGGTATTTGTTACTGCTGGAATGGGTGGAGGAACAGGTACAGGAGCTGCACCAGTTGTTGCACAAGCAGCAAAAGAAATGGGGATTTTAACAATAGGAGTAGTTACAAAACCATTCACATTCGAAGGTAAAAAAAGACTATCACAAGCAGAACGTGGAATTGAAAGTTTAAAAGGTAAAGTAGATACATTAGTTGTAATACCAAATGACAAATTACTACAAATAATAGACAGAAAAACATCTATTATAGAAGCATTTCA
The DNA here is from genome assembly GCA_948946035.1 of uncultured Clostridia bacterium. GTDB lineage: Bacteria > Bacillota > Clostridia > TANB77 > CAG-508 > CAG-269. Next base: position 908 of record CARBKU010000128.1, on the reverse strand, counting down.
AATGGCAGATGATATTTTAAGACAAGGTGTGCAAGGAATATCAGACTTAATTGCAATACCAGGTCTTGTTAACTTAGACTTTGCAGATGTAAAAACAATAATGTTAAATCAAGGAATGGCACATATGGGAGTTGGAAATGCTAGTGGAGAAAATAGAGCAGAAGATGCTGCAAAAGAAGCTATACAAAGTCCATTACTAGAAACATCAATTGAAGGAGCAAAAGGAGTAATAATTAATATTACAGGTGGAGAAGACTTAGGATTACACGAAGTAAATACAGCAGCAGAATTAGTTCAACGCAGTGTTGACCCAGAAGCAAATATCATATTTGGTACAGTTACAGATCAAAGCATGACAGATGAAATTCAAATTACAGTAATAGCAACAGGGTTTGAAAAAGGGCAACCAAAATCTGCTATTGGTGTAGATAATATTGTAACAAAAACATGGGAAAAGAAAATAAATTCTATACCATCAAGCACAGAAACAAACACATCTCAAAATGATTTAGATATTCCTTCATTTTTAAGAAAAAATAAAAATAAAAATATGTAGTAAAATGAGACAATAGGGAAAAGTCCTTATTTGTCTCATTTTTTTGTTGTTAGAATCTCAGCCTTTTAAATATAAGGATATATACTAGAACAAGTTCTTTTAGATAGCTTTAATAATATTAAATAAAGTCACAAAAGTTTCTGACTAATTGCTAACTAATATATACATTAAGTTGGCAGGTTTTGTTATGAGCTTATTTAATATTACCAAAGCTTAAAAAAAGAACTTGTTCTAGTGTATATCCTTATATTTGAAAGGCTACAATTGTAACATTTGGGCAAAAAAAGTAGATTTTTTCTTTTTTTCGGCAATAAGAATAGACAGATTTTTTAAATATAAAGTAGTAAGATTA
>CARBKU010000127.1:254-4775 GCA_948946035.1 uncultured Clostridia bacterium | reverse complement strand
GTGAACTTTTCATTAGATATTCTCTTAGGGTGATCTTATCATAAATTAATCACACGTAAAAAACAAATAGCTTGAAAAGTAATACGAAATATAGTATAATAAATAAGTATTTGGGGATGTAATGGTTTCGACATTACACTAGAAATATAAATGGCAAGTAGTGGATGGTCGCTTTGGCCACTTAAAAAAAGCGAGATTAAATATAAACGCTGATAACGAAGAATTAGCATTAGCTGCCTAATTGCAGTTACGCTTTACTAGATAGTCCCACCTATTTAGATAAAGTGTTATAATATGTGGGAAACGAAGCTACTTTTGCTTTTTAAGTAGTGGGTATTAAAAAAAGCTATATTTTGTTTAAACCTGTTTATCGGTGTAAATAAAATGAACTTAAATGATAAACTAAACTTGTAGAAGTTTATATGGAAAGTGTTATGGACAGGAGTTCGACTCTCCTCATCTCCACCAAAATAAAAAATTAAATAAATACTTGAAAATAAATAATAAAAGGTTTTTTAATCTTACAAAAAATGCAATTTTAATGCAACTAGCTTATTTTTATATTATTTTTTAATAAATATTCTTCCAATTTTTCATCTTCTTGTATTTCAAATTTATCTAAAACAGATGCATAAGTATTTAATGTAGTTTGTATGTTTTTATGTCCTAATTTTTTTGATAATACTTTTATATTCATACCAGCTTCTATACAACGAGTAGCATAGGTATGTCTTAACATATGATTATGAAGATTATTTGCAATAGAATATTTTTTATTTAATCTTGAAAGATAAGAATTTACTTCATGTGGTTTTATAATTTCTTTTGTGTTTTTATCACAAAATAATAAGTTTTGATTATTTTTAATATGAGCATTTAAGGATTTGTCCAAGATTTCTTTTATTGTAGTGTTGATTGTTATTGATCTTTTGGATTTAGATGTTTTAGTTTTATTTCCTAAGATTGTTTTATCGTTTTCATCTCTAGTCATAGTTTGAGAGACATATATATAATTATTATCAATATCATTTAATTTCATAGCTAAAACTTCTCCAATTCTCATTCCAGTAAAAAGCATTAATAATATAATATTAATGTATGAACTTTTTTGAGTTGATAATACTTCTAAGAGTTTTTTTTCTTCTTCAATAGATAAAGATACTACTTCTCTATCTAATTTGTCTGATTTAGGTTTTTTGACTTCTTCAAAAAGCATAGGATTCTTTATGATATAGTCTCTTTCAATAGCTCTTCTGAATGTTTGTCCTAGCAACTGGTAAATTTTTTCTATTGTAGAATTAGCATAGATAGTAACAGTTTTTAAATAATCTTTTATATCTTTTGCCTTTATTTTCTGAATAGGCATATTTGCAATATCTCCATTTTCGATATACTTAAGAGTATAGGTAGCCCTTTTATATGTATTAGAAGAAATTTCATTTGCATCTTTTTTATCTTCTACAATTTCTTTTGCTAATTCAATTAAAGTAATATCGTTTTTTTCTATATAAGTTTTAGATTGAATATCAGCTAAAGCCTTTGTCATTTTTTCTTTTACTTCTTTTCTAGTATTACCATATACTGATTTGCGGTTTATTTTTCCATTTACTTTTCTTCCAACGGTAAATTGTCCAACCCATTTATTAAGTTTTTCACTATAGTATATAGTTCCTTCGCCATTTCCACGTTTTGCCATTTTTTGCACCTCCTAAATAACTTTATTATGTGTTTCTGCATATTTTAAATGTTCTATTAATTGTTTATCAAGTTTGCCATTTTTATAAAAAATCATTTTTGTAGAACGTATTTTTTCCATTGCTTGTATAATTGATTTATTTTCCAAAAATTCATCTACCCATTCCTTTTTATATAAAAATCCATTACCTTTACCTTTTATGTGTTTTAGTCCTTCATGATTCCATGTGCGAGTAATCATAATTGGTGTTACGTTTTCATGTTCTCCACTATACATTTTGGCTATTTGTTGAGTTGTATATAACATTTAAGCACCTCCTATAAAATAAGATAAGTGAATATCACTTATCCTTAGTAAATAAATTCATATTTTTCTTTGTAAAAGTCAATTGCACTTTGCATATATTCAACTGTAACTTCAAAATAATCTGCAAGACTATAGATGTTATTTATTCCGTTTTAAAATAGCTGATTTTAGTTTTTCAAAAGGAACTAGTATATAATAACTCCATTTCTTAGCTCTATATTCTTGCTTTGACATTAAAATTGTATCTTGAGAAAGAAGCGGATATGTTGCATCCATATAGTAATGTCCTAATTCTTCTGATAATACGCATTTTTCATCTATTGTAGTTTCAAGATTATTAAAATTTAAAGCAATTGCATTTATCTTATCTATATTAATAAAAATACCATTTGCATTTTCAATATAACAATCATATATTTGTATATTTTCTTTTTCTACTAAGTCATATAAATAATTTAAATCCATTATTTTTTCTCTCCTGTATCTTTTTTATTGTCTTTCAATATGATTTCAATTAAACTTTTAATTTGCTCTTTTTGAGTTTCTGTAGGTGGATTATAGTCTTTCATATTAAATCCAATCTGTGCTAAACCTAAAGGATCGTCAGATATGCTTGTGTTTCTTATATCTGTTTTTCCAAGCAAATAATCTATTGAACAATCAAAAAAATTTGCAAGGGTTGCTAATGTTTCTGTATTCATATCTCTTTCACCTGTTTCATAAAATCCTACTGTTCTTTCACTTTTATTAATGATTTTTGCTATATCAGATTGAAGAAGTTCTCTTTCAATTCGTAAATCTTTTAATCTATTCAAATAAATCATCCTTTCAAATTAGATAATTATCTTATATAACAAATTGTTCGATATGTAAATAAGAAAAGAACAATTTGAACAATTTTATTTCTTACAGTATCAACAAGTTTGAAGAAATACAAAATTTTTTTCAAAAAAAGTCTTAACAAAGAACATATTGTACTATACAATACAAACAACAAGAGAACAATATGTACGAAAGGAGGAGGACAATGAAAGAATTAACATTCAAAGAATAAAGACTAAAATAAAAATTAACACAAGAACAAGTTGCTAAAAAGTCAGGATTTTCTAAAGACTACATATCTATGATAGAAAGAGGCGAAAGAAATCCTAGTGACAAAGCAAAGGGGATTTTTGCAGAAATATTTGAAGTACCTATTGTACAAATTTTTTTAGCAACACAACGAACAATAAGTACGAAAAAATGAAATAATTTTTTTATAAAAAATACTTGACAACTTAAAAATTAAATCAGCTTATGGATTTATTTGGAAATATGAGAAAGGAGAAAAAAGATGAAAACAAAAAAATCTACAGTAACATTTGCAAGTCTCCCAGATACAATAACACCTTATGATTATGCAGAATGGAGAGGAATTGGAGAAAATAAGGCAAGAGAAATATTTAATAGTAAAGGTTTTCCAAGAATAGAAGGCGTGGGTGTAAAACAATTAGCGGATAAAAGAGCAGTTTATTTACACGAATTAGGACTATCAGAAGAAGATAAAAAAGAAGTACTTAAAGAAATGGCAAGACAAATAATTTAGAAAAAAAGAAAATATAGAAGTAATTGCAAAAGTAAAAGAAAAATAATAGAAGGGAGGGAGAAGATGGAAGAAGAAATAGTAGAAGAACATATTATAAAAATACAAACGACTAAAAATGGAGCAGAAGTGTATGTAGATGATGAGAGACAGATATTAATGCAAAGATTTGAATTTGATAAAACATTAAAAGGAATACCAGCAATAGTATTAAATTTTTTAAATCAACAATTACAAAATCAACATAGGAAAGAGCAAATAATAGAAGAACATACAATAAAATTGCAAGTAATGCATAATGAAACAAAAATATATTTAGATGAAAAATTAGTATCGATAGCTAAAAAATTTACATTGAGTGAACCTATTTTGTCAAATTATTTTTATTTTCAAGATGGAAAAATAATAAAACCATCTGAATTACAGCCTGATAATTTATGTGATTTCAGATGATATGAAACTATTTTTTGTGAGGACATTTACCACTTACAAGTAATTTACAGTCGTTTTGTTTATCACAATAAAATTCTTGTATAGTGCAATTAGAATTTTTAGAGGCTTTATGATTTTTGATTTGATAAAAACCATTAGAAATTGAACATTTATAATAAGAGGATTTTATATTATCCATACAATCACAACCTTCCAACAGAATTATAACATAGGTGGAAATAAAAACAAAGGAGGAAAACAAATGAAAAGAAAACTAGATAAGAAGAAAATATATACATTTATAGGACAAGCCATATTAGTAATACTAGTAAATGCAGGAATATCAGCAATGATGTTGTTTGGATTTATGAAAAATACAATTTATTAGGAGGAGGAAGATGGTACAAATATTTCAAGTAGGTCATCAATATATAGATGAAGAAACTTTAAAAAACGAAAGGAAAAAAATATTAGACATTTTAAAGGAAGAAAAAAGAACATATTC
>CARBKU010000127.1:0-244 GCA_948946035.1 uncultured Clostridia bacterium | reverse complement strand
AAGCATCTTTTTCATTTTGTACATCTACAGATTTCATATATAAATAATCTAAATTATCAACATAATTGATATCTAAAGAATAATGTTCTTCAAAGTCTCTATTTAGTGTTTTATAGTATATATCTATTTTAAATATTTTATCGGGATAATTTATAAAAGGGAACCAGGATTTTATTATTTGATTAGGTGCTAAAACAGTATTATTAAATTGAATAACAGACATAGTAGGATTTAGTAAATTAGG
>CARBKU010000126.1 GCA_948946035.1 uncultured Clostridia bacterium | reverse complement strand
CATTTTTATTAGTTATTCGCAAAATTTTGTGTCTATATATCTATTCTAACACCAGCACTTATAAAATTTAAATTTTACAAATGCTTTTTTCCTTATTTAATTAACTTATTTTTCTACAAATTTCTTTAAAAAGAAATTTGCAGGATCAGGGCGACATCGTCATTTTCGAAAACTGCCTAAAAGCGTGGCTTTTAGCTGGGTGCTATTTTTTATACGAGTGGTCAATTAGACGTCTTACTTTTTTTTTTATTTATTACTATAGTACTTTAGTTTATTACCTTTTTATTCGTACTACAATCGATTTTGTGGCTTTTTATTTTTTGTTTAGAGTAATTATCCAAAGAAAAAAGAATACCAAAAACACTCTGATATTCTTTCTAATTATTTATTTCGATATATATTTTTGATTTTTACTATTAGGTTTATCTGGAATAGTTCTTTGTAATTTCCCACTTTCTATTAATGGCAATATATATTTATTTCTGAAATTACTTTTGTGTTTAAAATTCATCATTTCCATAATTTCTGTTAATGTTCTTTCTTCCATGCAAAATCTAATTATTTTATCTTGGTCATTTATCTTGGTCATATCTTGGTCATTTATCTTGGTCATATCTTGGTCATTTTCAAGTGGAATCACTGTTCTAAAAATATCATCTTCCTTAAACTCTGGAACTCGTCCTGAATATATCTTGGTATATTTTACCATGTTTTTTACACCAGAACCTAATTCATCTGCTAAACCAACTTCTTTAAAAAATTTTGCTAATTTAGGGTTTTTAGGATATGGTTCATAAGAATTAATATCTAACTTCCCTATCATTTTAGCACGATTTGCATTTTCTGTTCTTATGCAATCTTTTTCTATAATTAATTTTGCAGGATATGGATTGAAAAATTCACGATGTATTAGTAAATTTGCACATAATTCCCTTGTAATTTTATTTCTTACATCTATTCTCTGTGTTCCTTCTAAATAAAATTTGTCATTTAAATGCTTATCTGCAAAAGCAATTAATCTATCATAACTTTCTAGTAAGTTTGTTCTAATATCATCTCTATCATCGTATCTATCTAAGTTTTTAACTCTATATATTGCATCTGTTTTATGATGTGGCAATGCTGATAGTATAGTTGTATCTTTTCCAAATAGCAATATTGCTGCAAGAGTTAATCCTTCTTTACCTGTAATTAAATCTTTTTCAATTAAATTAAGACTTCTTAACATTTCTTCATCTGACATATCTACCCAAGCATGATTTTTAGTACTATTATTGATAGCCATTTGTCTTGCTCTTTTTATCAAGTCTTCTCTTAAATCAGACATTTCTGCATATGGAAATACTTTATTTTCACTATAGAAACTTTGTTTTCTAGCATAAATATTTGCAATTCTTTCTGGTATTGTTACTTTATAATCTCCATCTTCATTTCTATCAAAAACAATTCCATTTGCCCTATGCACCATTGAACTTTCATGAACATATATGTGTAATATTTTCTTTTTTTCGATTTCATATTCTCGTATATTTAAATATACTGTTGGATCTATTTTTTCTGAATTATTACATAAATTTATAAAATCTTTTTTCAATTTCACTATGTTATCTTCACTAATACCAATTATTTTGCCTTTATCTGCAATACCTAGAAAAATATGTCCACCATTTCTGTTTAGAAATGCGCATACAGTTTCAAATAAAGACTTCGGTAAATTCTTATTTGCTTCTTTAAACTCCGTTGTAACACATTCTCCATTATTTATTGTCTCTAATAATTGATTTGGAACTTTATCTATCATATTCTCCTCCGTTTCATTTTCACCACTTTCAAACCAAGTAGTAAATCTTACACAATTAATCTAGTCAGCTTTCATCTCCATCAGCTTTTCTCCATTCTTTTCTCATTTCTTGTTCTTCTCTTTCATCTACTTTGTCTTGTTCAACATCAATTAAATATATTTTATTATCAAATCCACCTTTTTTATTTCTTTTTATTTCTTGTGCTTTCTTTACTTCATCCCATGTAATATTTTTCGTTTTCATTATACTATCTATTACTTCCATAACATCTGCTAATTCTTCAACATCATTTTCTTCAATAAATTCATGTGATTCTTCTAATAATTTTCTATTTAATTCTTTTATGTATTCATCATCACTCATAATTCTCCAATTTGATTTTCTACCTTCTATGCTGTCTATATTAGCTGGAATTTTATCTCTCACTAATTTGTTATATGTATATTTCATTTCCTAATACCCCCTTACCAAAATATTGTTTGTATTCTATCATTTATATTTTTATATGTCAATTATTTTTTATATTTTTAGGCGATTGCTTTTTCTAATGATTACAACCTCACTTCGTTCGGTTGCATAAGTCATTTGTAATCGGCAAAGCCTCAACAACTGACTTAAATATTTTTTTGACTCCCAGAGAAGTTGGAGTTAATTTAAAAGACGGATATAATGGAGAAATTTCAGCTAAAGATGCTGGTAAAATCGGTGGACAAATGGTTAAAAAAATGATAGAACAAGCTGAAAGAAATATGAAATAATCTAACTTTTAGATAATTTTGCAGGAAGTTAAATTTTGTTTTTATTGATATTGTTAATTCTTTGAATTACATATTTGTAAAGGCAGGATTTGATTTCCTGCCTTCTTATTTTTATAATATAATTTTATGCTTCTGGTTCTATTAGACCATAATTTTTTCCATCTTTTAGCTTATGTATAACATTTACTTTTCCTGTTTCTACATTAATAAATGTTAAAAAGTTGTCTGCTGGTCTTTCTTGTAATTTCAAAACTGCATCTTCTGGTGTTATTGGTTTAATTTCATAATATGATGTTTTTATTATTTCATCTTTTATTTCTGCTATTTTGTCTTTTTCTACTTCCATTGTTCTTAAAGATGCATCTTTCATCATTTTTTCTTTTTTTGTTTTTGTTTTTCTTATTTGTCCTTCTAATATGTCAATGTCTTTATCTATTGATGCGTACATATCTTTGTTTTCAGTTACTGCTCTAAATTTTTCTCCATTTGCCATTACATATATTTCAGCTATTTGTTGATTTTTTTCTGTTCTTAGTGTAACTTCTGCTTCACCTTCATCAAAGTATTTATCAATTCTTTCTAATTTTCTTTCGACATATGAGTTTATTGCTTCTGTTATCTTTAGTTCCTTTCCTGTTATTTTTATTTTCATAAAAATCGCTCCCTTCTCTCTTTGATTGTTGTTTTTTATTTTATATATTTTGTATTATATATATATATTTATTTTTTTGCAAGTTTTTTATTTTATAATTTATGAACATTAGAATAATTTGTCTTCTATTTTATATTCTTTCTCTAATTTATCATTAAAATATAATTTTGTTAATAATTTAAATTCTTCTAAAGATTCATCTTTTATATTAAAAGAATATATCTTTTTAGCTGGAGCCATAATTGTATATTTTATTGCATTAATAGTGCTTTCGCTCATTGTAATACAAGATTTATCTTGTTTGCCACATGCATCACATTTAAAGCCATTATCTCTTATGCTGAAGTATTTTAATTTTTCTTTTTCGTTGCAATTTACACAACTATCAATTTTAGGAGTAAAGCCTAAAATGCATAAAAGACGCAATTTAAATACACACAATATTAAATCCAAATCTTTATCTGTTTCAGATATCACATAAAGTGTATTTAACAATAATTGCAATATTTGATAACAATTTTGATTTTCATGTGTCACGTCTTGTATAATTTTATTAATATGTACAGCATATTTCAATTTTTCTAAATCTGTTCTTAGATTATAAAAAACTTCAATTGGCTCAACTGAATTAATATGGTATGTATTAGAACCTTTATACATTAAATATTCTCCAAAACAAAATATCTGTGTTCCAGCTAAAAGAGCACTTTTAGGTCTTCTTGCTCCTTTAGCTACACAAGATATTTTCCCGTATTCCAGGTGTTAACATTGTAAGCATTTTATCAAAATCGCCTAAGTTATTTTCTGCTAATATAATTCCATTTATTTTTACATTTGACATTTTGTTTAATCCACCTTCTGATTTATGTTTTGTACTATTTCATTATTTTTCAAATTTAAATTTGTTATTTGTTGTATGTCTTTTATGTTATTTTCTATATTTTCTATTTGTTTTAATTCTAAAAATGCATTAATATCACCTGTGTTTTTAAAGGCATCCCATGCTATTTTTTTTATCATAAGCTCACTTCCTTTTTTTAAAGTTTTACCTTTAATTTATCTTTTGCAAAATATAATATTTTATACTATTTCACTTCAAATTTATTGCATTTTAAATTTTTTTACTATACTATCATTTTCTTGCCAGTCTTCTTTGACTTTTACCCATGTTTTTAAATTTACTTTTAATCCAAAATTTCTTTCCATGTCAATTCGTGCTGCCCTTCCAATTCGCTTTAACATTTCGCCATTTTTTCCAATTATTATTCCTTTATGTGAATTTCTTAAACAATAAATTGTTGATTCTATATCATAAATATCTTCATTATTTTTGTTTTTTCTTTGCTTCATTTTTTCGATTTCTATATAAATACCATGTGGTACTTCATCTTGCAAAAGTTTTAATGCTTTTTCTCTAATTGTCTCTTCTGCTAATTGCCTTAAGGTTTGGTCTGTATATTCCTCTATATCATAATATGCAGGACCTGCTTTCAAGTTCTTTTCTATTTCATCTAAAATTATATTTTTATATTTAATTGATGTTCCACTAGCTACTATTCCTTCTTT
>CARBKU010000125.1 GCA_948946035.1 uncultured Clostridia bacterium | reverse complement strand
TGAACGTGAAAGAGGCACATTTTATGGAATTAGAATTACTTAATATTTGTAAGGCTGCCGAGAATTTAAAGAAATATTTATATAACAAGCATTTGAGCCTTATAACATATAGATAAGTTGTGAATTGTAACCCAAAATTATCTTTTGTTAATTAAATATATAAATAATATTGCAACAAACTTATGTTTATGATATAAATAGATAAAAAAGGAGGAAAGAAATGGAAGAATATTTTGATGTATTAAATGAAAACGGAGAATACACAGGACAAATAGAAAGTAGAGAAAAATGTCACAAAGAAGGATTATGGCATAAAGCTGTAACAGTATTTATAATAAATTCAAAAGGACAAGTATTATTACAAAAAAGAAGTAGCAACAAAAAATTATGGCCAAACATGTGGGATATAACAGGAGGTGGACATGTACTAGAAGGAGAATTAGGATTTCAAGCAGCTATTAGAGAGATGAAAGAAGAACTAGGAATAAATGTAAAAAAAGAAGAAATGACTTTTATAGGTTCATCAACTTCAACTAACATAAAAGGTGATATAATAAATAGACATTTTAATGAATACTATATAATAAACAGTGAAGTTGACGAAAATAAATTAACTTTACAAGAGGAAGAAGTATCAGATGTAAAATGGATTGATAAAGAAGAAATAATAAAAAGAATACAAAACAATTATGATGGAATAACTGACAAACATGGTTGTTGGGAATATTTAGTAGAATATTATAAATGGTTAGATAGACAATAATAATATAAAGCTATAAAAAAAATAAAAATACAAACACAAAGGAGACAAAAATGGAGTGGAAATTAACAGACATTTTTAAAAATATTGAAGAATATGAGAACATGAAAAACGAATTAATAAAAGAGTTAGACGAAATAGAAAAATTTAAAGGGAAGTTGTGTGATACAGCACAAAATTTATATGAATGTTATAAATTAAACGAACAAGCTTTACAAAAATATGAAAAAATATATGCATATGCTATGTTAAAATATCATTTAGATATGTCAAACCAGGAGAGCATAAAGCTTTTTAAAGATGCTGAAAATATAGGAACATTATTTAATACAAAAACATCGTTTATATCACCAGAAATAACATATGCAGATGAAGAAAAGATAAAAAAATATATATCAAAAAACGAAAATTTAAAACCATATAAAAGAGATATAATAGACACATTAGAATTAAAAAAACACACATTAAGTCAAGAGGCAGAAGATATTTTAGCAAAATACTCTGAAGTGTTTTCAGCACCAGAAAATACATTTGATATTTTAACAAATGCAGAATTTAAATTTGGAACTTTAATAAATGAAAATGGGGAAGAGGTAGAGCTAACAGATAGCAATTACACTATTTATTTAAGGAGCAAAGACGAAAAGGTAAGAAAAAGTGCATTTGAACTAATGTATAAAAAATATAGTGACTATATTAATACAATTGCAGAATTATATTTGGCAAATGTAAAAACAAATGTTATAACAAGTAAATTAAGACATTATAATTCAAGTATAGAAAAGGCAGTAATACATGATGATGCTAGTGTTAAAGTATATAATTCTTTAATAGCTGCAATAGATGAAAATATAGAATCTAATTATGAATTTTTAAAATTAAAAAAGAAATTATTAAATTTAAATGAAATGCATATGTATGATTTATATGTAAATCCTTATGAACAAGAAAAAGATGAAATTACATTTGAACAAGCCAAAAGTGAAATACTAAATGCTTTAAATATATTAGGCGAAGAATATATACAATTACTAAACACAGCCTTTAATAATAATTGGATAGATGTAAATGCAAAACCAAATAAAAGAAGTGGAGCATATAGTATGGGAGTATATGGAATACATCCATTTGTATTAACTAATTTTGTTAATTCCAAAAGAGATGTTAGTACAATTGCACACGAATTAGGTCATAGCCTACACACATATTACTCTAACCAAAATCAAAATATAATAGATGCAAATTACACAATAATGGTAGCAGAAGTAGCATCAACAGTAAACGAGTTATTATTAGCACATTATCAAATTGAAAAAGAACAAGACAAGAGAAAAAAGGCAGAAATTTTATATGAACAATTAGAAATGATTAGAGCAACATTCTTTAGACAAGCTATGTTTGCTGAATTCGAAAAAAATGTTCACGAAAAAGAAGAAAATGGAATTTCTCTTTCATCTGAAGATTTAAATAATATGTATTATAAATTAAATGAAAAATATTTTGGTAAAGATGTAAAAATAGATAAACAAATACAATACGAATGGGCTAGAATTCCACATTTTTATTCAGATTTCTATGTGTATAAATATGCAACTGGAATATCAGCAGCTATTGCAATTTCAAATAACATAATTAAACAAGGAATGCCATATGTAGAAAAATATATTGAAATGTTAAAACAGGGGTGCTCTAAAAAATCAATAGATTTACTAAAAATGGTAGATGTAGATTTAGAATCAAAAGAAACATACATTAATACAATTTATTTCTATAAAGAGAAGATAGAAGAATTAAAAACATTAATTTAGATTTTATATAATGGAGAATATTATGGACGAAAACGAAAAAAATAATGTAGAGCAAGAAAAAATAAAAGAAGAAAAAACAAATAATAAAGCGAAAAAAAGCTTTACTATTTTAGGAATTAGCATATGGAGAATATTTGCATATTTTATAATTTATAGTTTTTTAGGATATGTAATAGAAACTATATTTGGTATAGTAACAAAGGGAGTATGGGAAAGTAGGCAAAGCTTTTTATATGGACCATTCTGTGCTGTATATGGAGTTGGTGCTGTTATAATGGTTGTTTTATTGCATAAATATATAAAGAAATACAATACTTTGTTTGTAGCTGGATTTATTATAGGTTCCATTGTAGAATATTTGGTAAGTCTTATTGGGGAAATGATTTTGCATGTTAAATGGTGGGATTATTCTAACATGCCATTAAATATTGAAGGTAGAATTTGCTTTTATTATTCTATATTTTGGGGATTTTTAGCAATATATTTAATTTGCTCAGTAAACCCAAAAGTTGATAAATTAATTAACTGGATAAAAAGTAAAATCTCAATTAAAGCTTTAAAGATTTTAACTAGTACTACAATTGTTGCATTATTTATTGATTGTATTGTTACAGGAATAGCTGTTAATTTCTTTTTGGTACGAATGAAGGTTGAAAACAATTTGAATGTTCCAGAAAAAGAGTCCATTGTTGAATTATATAATGAAGTTTATAGTAATGAAAAATTGTCTAAATTTATTTATAAATATTTTAGTGATAAGAAAGTTTTACGAACTTTTCCTAATTTGAAGGTTCAAGATATAGATGGTAATATTATTTATATGGATAGTTTATTGCCTGATATTCAACCTTATTATTTTAAAGTACATTATAAAAATCCTTATGTTAAATAAGGATTTTTTTATATTGTAGGAAAGTTCTCCCTGTGGGAGGAGTTTCCATACAAGATAAATATGGAGTTTCTTAGAATTTCTAAGCAATTACCATTGCATAGAAATTCTTAAAACTCTTTTTTACAAATTTGCCAAAGGATTACGTTCAACTGCATCTCGTACTTGTTCATTATTAACATGAGTATAAATTTCAGTAGTAGAAATGCTTTCGTGTCCAAGCAATTCTTGCAAAGCACGAATATCAACTTGTCCATATTGGTACATTAAAGTAGCAGCAGTATGTCTCAACTTATGGACAGAATACTTCTTACAATCAAGCCCAGCTTTTTGGAGTTCCTTTGCAATAATATGTTGAACAGTTCTATTACTAATCCTTTCACGTCTTTCGCTTAAAAACAAAGCCTTTTCTGAGTATCTACTATCATGCTTAATATTTTCTTTAGGTCTAACTTGTAAATAATCTGCAATAGCTTTCATACAAGCTTTATTTAAATAAATAGTTCTTTCTTTATTACCTTTACCAATAACATTTAATTTACAATCACTAAAATTAATATCATTAGTATTAATTCCAACCAATTCAGAAAGACGCATTCCACAATTTAAAAATAGAGTAGTAATAGCATAATCTCTTTGACAATTTCTATTATCTTCATCAGATGCAACATCTAAAAGCTTTTTGCTATCATCTAAAGACAGATATTTTGGTAACCTTCTATCTTGCTTAGGATTTTCCAAATTTTGAGCTGGATTTACCTCTATTAGAGCAACTTTTTGGCTTAAATACTTAAAAAATATTCTAATAGTAGAAGCTTTTCTAGCTCTAGTAGCTGATTTACTATGATGAGTATTACTTAAATATGCTAAAAAAGCATGTATATCATCAAGATTAATTTTTTTTATATCATTAATTCACACTTTCATAAAGTAGTGACGCTATTTATAGCTTTAGTACTTTTTATTAAAACTCCAATAAAATATATAAAGAAAAGGAAAACTTTGTTTCATGATTTTGTTTTTATATTTTTGGCAGCATGGTTTTTTATTTTAGTATACAGTGTGATTAACTATACCAATACTAATTTATTTGGAGCGTTTCTCGATTATTACTATTTTTTAATTATATTGCTCTATTACTATATTTTTCAAAAATGTATTGATAATGATTCTAATTTTAAATTTATACAAAGAATAATAAAGCAAGTAGCCGTTATGTTTTCTATAATTTTATTATTCCAATATTTTATGCTGAACAAAGGAGTACATTTTTTGGCATTTAATGATAGTTTCCTGAGTGTAAATACAGAAAATCGTATGCTTGGCGGATTTGAAATAGTTTTATAC
>CARBKU010000124.1 GCA_948946035.1 uncultured Clostridia bacterium | reverse complement strand
TGAAATACGATATCAAAGACTAATGAAACGTTGTCCTGACCTTAAAGATACTATACCCTTGAAAAGTATAGCTTCTTTCTTAGGGGTTACTCCTGAAACAGTTAGTCGCATACGCCGCAAACTGGAGAAATAGCCAATCTTTTAACATCCATTATACCGGGGTCTTGACAATTGTCAAGACCTTTTTTCTTTATTCTTCCGTATTTTGCATTCATGATTTAATAACATTGATATGATACGTAAATTAACACAAGAAGAATATATGAAATGGTTAAATGAACAATAACTGGAAAATAAAAATCATATAAATTAATTGAAGTTTATTGTTTTTTATCATTTTTTAAAGTATAATGTTTTCATCCTTTCTAAAAGGAAATCTTTAAGAAAGGAGGTGCTTTTCAAATGACCTCATTTGAATTAATCTGGCGTCTAATACTATTACTATTAAGTACATACGAAGACAAACAACCAGATGACAAAAAAGACTAGAAATAGTCAAAGAAGTGAAGAACTACCACTCTTCACTTCTTTTTTTGCAAAAAAATAGAACTAAATGCTACCACACATCTAGTTCGTGCTATTCAAAGACCTCATTTGAATAGTTAAGTTAAATATAGTATACTACTTTTTTTAGTATATGTCAAACGATTTTTGAATATTCTGAAAATTGCTTGTTTTTAACATGTATATTTGTTATAATTCAATAAAATAAACTAGCTCCATTAATCCTAGACCGTGAATAAATCGTAGCCGTTAAAACGGATTAACAGAGCTTTTTTATATAAAATATCATAAGATATTTATAAACTATTTTATATTATTTGTATATAGATTATACATATTTTATTCTTTAATATCAAATTTATTGTACTATTAAAAATTTAAAACGTCAATAAAAAATATATTTATGTGAAGTGAAGAATATATTTAAATTGGAAATGATAAGTGAAAAAATAAAGATAGGAGTGAATTATTTATTATGTCGGAAAAACTTATAGTTCTTGGAACTGGTTGGGCAATGTCAGAAAAACTTTTTAATACTAGTTTTATACTAGTTAATAATAGAAATGAAAAATTGTTAGTTGATACAGGGGGAGGAAATGGAATATTATCACAATTAGAACTTGCTAATGTTGATTTAGGAGAAATACATAATATTTTTATATCACATAAACATACAGATCATATCTTGGGAATTTTATGGATTATAAGAAAATTAGAATTTAATTATATAAGACATGGAAAATATAAAGGAAAATTGACAATATACTGCCATTCTGAATTAGAAGAAATAATTAGAGGTTTATGCAAATTAACTTTAAAACAAAGATTTATTGATTTATTTGATGATATTATAATTTTTAAAACAATAACAGATAAAGAGATAGTAAATATTATTGGATATGACATAAAAATGCTTGATATTCAAGGCAAGACAACAATACAATATGGGTTTAAAACGACATTAAATAATGGAAAAACATTTATTTTTTTAGGAGATGAAACTCTTAATGAAAATTTATATGATGAAGTAAAAAATGTTGATTATATGTGCCATGATGCAGATTGCTTGGGAAATGAAGCTGAAAAATATACACCAGAAAAATTTAAACATAGTACAAGTAAGCAAGCAGCAGAGTTTGCAGAAAAACTAAATGCAAAAACACTTATATTATGGCATACAAAAGACTATATGTTAGAAAGTAGACAAAAACGATTTTTTGAAGATGCAAAAAAATATTTTAAAGGGAATGTTATTGTTCCAAATGATTTAGATATTATAGAATTATAAAATGGAGGATTAAGATATGGATGAAATAGAAATGTTAAAAGGAATTTTAAATAGTTATCCTTATCCTATTGTATTTGTTGATAATAATTATGTTATAAGATATATGAATAGAAATGCAGAATATCATTATTATGAAGAGAGAGGATATAAAAATTTGATTGGAAAAAGTTTATTTGATTGTCATAATAATGCTCAATCTATTGAAAAAATAAAAATGGGATATGAGGGAATTAAACAAAATGGTAAGGAGGTTTTTGTTACTATTACATCACGTAATCAAAGAGTATATATGCAAGGTGTTAAAGATTATCAAGGCAATTGGATTGGATTCATAGAAAGATTTGAATTAAATTTACAAAAATAGAAATTTTGAATAGTGCTTATACATAAAAGGAGAAATATAATATGGAAGATGTTACCATAAATTATTATAACAAAAATGCGAAAGAATATATAGATTTAACTAGAGATACTGCAAAAGAAACAAGAGAACTAAAGTTTATAAAGTATTTGAAAAAGGCTTCATATATACTAGATTTAGGGTGTGGCTCTGGAAAAGCAAGTAAATTTTTTATGAATAATGGATATAGAGTATGTGCACTTGATGCATCAATTGAATTAGCAAAATTGACTAGTGAATATCTAGGACAACAAGTTATATGTAAAAGAATGGAAGAGATTGATTTTAATAATGAGTTTGATGGAATATATGCTTCTGCATCTCTTTTACATATTCCAAAAAATAAACAAAAAGAAGTATTAACAAAATTAACCAAAGCATTAAAAGAGAATGGGTATATGTATGTAAACTATAAATATGGAAATTTTGAAGGCATACGTGATGGTAGATATTATAGTGATTTTACTATGGAAGAAATTGAAAAGATAATTGAGCAAATAAGACAGTTAAAAATTATAGAAAAATTTATAATAGAAGACGAATTAGGCAGAGGAAATAAATGGATTAATCTAATTATGAAAAAACATTTATAGGTATTTTTAAAAGATAATTATAAGATAGGAGATAACAGTATGTCAAAAGATTTTAAAGAAATAGAATATAAACATAAATTATTGATAGAGAAAGCGATTAATACGATGAAATTAGTTGAAGATCCAAAACATTCTCTTTCTCATGTTTTACAAGTTGTACAATACACAAAAGAAATTTTAGAAAATGTAGAAGCAGATAATGAAGTATGCATAATATCGGCATATTGGCATGATGTTGGGAGATTGGAACAAGAGAAAGGGCATGCATTAATTAGTGCTGAATTATTAAAAAAAGAAATGACAAAATTAGGCTATGATTCAGAAATAATTGATAAATGTTATAAAGCTATTTATAAACATGGATGGAAAGAAAAACCAGAGACTTTAGAAGGAATAATAATAAGAGATGCTGATAAAATTGATTTTGTGGGTATAAGTAGATGGGAAGAATGTATAAAAACTAACTGCAAATTTAGAAAAATATTGGATTTATTGCCCACAATGAGAGAGAAATTATTAAATTTGGAAATATCTAAAAAAATATTTGACAGGGAGATAGGAAATTTAGTAGTATTTTTGCATAACAAGCTTTTTAATATAGGATAGAAAATCAAAATATAAACTTGCCATTCTAATTGGTGTAATCAAATATTAGAATAGGCAAGTTTCATTTTATCTATTTCTAGCTTTTTTCTTTTTATCTTCCTTTATAAGTTCTTGAGCCTTTTCTTTAGTTTGTTCTTGTTTAATATATTCTTTTCTTAATTTTTTAAATCTAATAACACATCTACCACAAATATTAGTATAATTATTGATAGTTGTTATCTTTTCAGATAGTAAATTAATTTGTGACTTGATTTCTACTTTTGGGATTTCATGAGTAGTTTTATTGTATTTTCGCCATAAATTTTCTCTTTGACTTTTAATTTCTGGAAGTTTGTTTTGGCAGAAAATTTGATAATCTTGAATATCATGTGTAGATTTAAAGTTATTCCTAGCTAAAAAATTCAATTCTTCAAATATCCTTTCATTTTCATTCTTTTGTTTGAAATAAGCAGGAGTTAATTCTTTATATTCGTTTTTAGCAGGTAGTTTTCCAAATTTATATAAATAATGAACATATAATCTGTAAAAAGAACTTGTTTTTAGTAAAAATCTATTTATTTTTTGACCTTTATAAACTTTTCTATAATACTTCTTTTTAAAATTAGCAATAGGCAATTTTTCCTTATTCTTATAATAAATTCTTTGTTTAATACTATCCAAAGAATAATCTTCGCCAAATGCTCTTTTTAATCTTATATTTCTTGAAAAGTAAGGAGATTTCACAGTAAAGTATTTTCCTTTATCATATATTTCATAACCTTTAGCATTTAGTACAAATTTAAAGTCAGAATACTTTTTAACGCATTTTATTGATTCATCAATATCATTTCTTATCTTTTGCATTTTTTCATTGCTACGATTAAAATTATCAATTCTTTTGTTTCTAAAAACTTTTTCTTGTTTAGCTTTTTCTGTTTCTACAATAGACAATCCATATTTTAAACATAATCTATCTGAAGTATCTCTCATTAATGCAATTTCTTCATTACTATTATGATATTTTTTGCCATCTACAAATGAAACGGAATTTAATATCATGTGGTTATGCACGTTTTCTTTATTTATATGCGTACAAATGATTACTTGATATTTATCTCCCAATAGTTCTTCAGCAAGTTCTTGACCAATTTTATTTGCTTTCTCTGGTGTTACTTCATTTCCTTTAAATGATTGAATTATATGATAACCCAATGTCTTATTTTCTTTATGGAAGAACTTTTTAGTAAGAGACATTTCCTCGTAAGCAGTTTGCACAGAACAATTTATACTTGATACTAAAATTCCATTATCAGTTTTATCTCCATTTTTACCATAATTTATAACTGCTTGTAAATTACTTTTAATAGTTTTTATTTTAATAACTGCCATATATCAAGCCTCCTTTTGTTATTCTCTTGAATATACTTTCTTTTGAAATT
>CARBKU010000123.1 GCA_948946035.1 uncultured Clostridia bacterium | reverse complement strand
ATTTTTTTTAAAGTTATGTATATTGCAGTTATTAGAATATAAATTGGGACTATACTTGTTTTATAGTATAGCCCCATTATTATACCTATTATATATCCTATTGCTGCAACTAAAATTGGTCTTTTAGTCATTTTTTTCCTTCCTTAGTTGCTTTTTTTTTATTTATTTTTATTGAAAAATTCTTCTTGCTCCTACATAGTTTTTACTATAATATCCAGAATTTAGTGAGTCTGTTCTTACTCCTGTTGCTGTTGTTGCTGCATGAACTATTCTTCCCCCTCCAGCATATATGGCAACATGTGATATTCCAGATTTTCCAAACATTACTAAGTCTCCTGGTTGCAATTGGCTTCTGCTTACAGCAACACCATTACTGTATTGTGCTGCTGCTGTTCTGTTTAGACTAACTCCAAATTTTTTGTATATATATTGAGTAAATCCTGAACAGTCAAAACCGCTTGGTGTTGTTCCACCATATCTATATTTGCATCCTATATATTTATTTGCTTCTGCTACTACTGCTGAACCTTTTCCTGATGATGATACTGGTGCTGACGCTGATTGCTTTGCTGTTGTAGCTTTTTCGTTTGATGTTGTTGTAGTTGTATTATTTGTTGCTTCTTTTCTTGTTGTTGTCATACTTCTTGATGTTTCTTGCTTTTTAGCTGATAATAATGAACTTGAAATGTATCCTTCTTTTCCTGATACTTTAACTTTGCTCCATCCATTTTTTTCTGAGATTACTTCTACTGATGTATTAATTGATAATGTAACTAGAATTTTTGAACTTGTACTTGCATCTTTTCTTAAATTTACTGTTTGTGTATTAGTGTATAATGTTTTTGTTGTTGCTGTTGTATTTGTTGCTGTTGTGTTTGTTGGTGCTGTATTTGTAGTTTGGGCTTGTGTCGTTACTGGTGTTTCTGTATTTGTTGGTTGTGCTACTGGCTCTTCTTTACTTTGTAATTTTTCTGTTCTTATCCATCCTTTTGTATTTTTTGCCTCTATACATGCCCAATCATTTATTAATTCTATTACTATTACTTCTTCTTCTTTTTTTACTTCTATTATGTCTGTTGCATTGATTAGTGGTACTATTTTTAGTTTTGTATCTTCTTTTACTTTTTGCTTTCCTAGCTCTATTTCTTTTGTATTGTTCGCTTGGTTGTTTTCTTCTTTATTTGTATTTTCTACATTTTGATTTTCGTTTGATGTTGTTTGATTTATAGCTTCTTGATTTGTTTGGTTTTCTTTTATTTGATTAGATTGGGTATCATTTTTTGTTTCTTCTACTTTTACTAAGTCTTGTCTTAAATATCCTGTCATTCCTTTTGCTTTTACTTTATACCAATCTCCTTGTTTTTCTATTATTTCTACTTCTTGATTTATAGAAAATTGTTCTAGTATTCTGCTATTCTCATCTGCTGTTTCCCTAAGGTTTGCTGTTTCCACACTTACTTTTGCTGTGTTTGCAGCTAAACTCATATTGATAAAAAACAAACTGATAATTCCTAATATTGCCATTAATAGTATGCTTTTTATATTCTTTTTACTTTTCATTTTCTATTACTCCTTAATTTTTAATAATTTTTTTCATTTTGCTTTCAACATTATTAGTATACACTTAATTGGAAAATTTGTCAAGTTTTTCTAAATTTTAGTTTCTTCTTTTGGGTTAATCCGCTAGAGTTTGTAGCTTTATAAAGTTAATTATAAAAGTTGAGAAATATAATGAAATAATGTTATATTTGAAATGCCATTGTATTATTTTATTCTTTATATTTTAATTGTGTGAATTGTATCCCAAAAATATTTTTCCTAGAAAATATTGTCAAAAGTATTGACAAATCCGCTTTTTTGTAATAGAATACTTGAGCAATGATGTAAAATATGGTTTAAATATAAAGCTTCTCCCCGGTGGTTTTACATTTAAATTTCATATAAATAAAATAAAAATAGGAGGGTAATTATTACCATGAATAATACTACATATAGTGCAAAAAAAAGCGAAATTGAAAGCAAATGGTATATAATTGATGCAGCAAATAAACCACTTGGTAGAGTTGCAACAGAAGCTGCTAAATTATTAAGAGGAAAACACAAACCAACTTACACACCTAATATAGATATGGGTGATCACGTAATTATATTAAATTGTAAAGATGTAATTTTAACAGGAAACAAATTAAACCAAAAAGTTTATAGACATCATTCAGGATATATTGGAGGAATGAAGGAAGTTCCTGCAAAAGTAATGCTTGAAAAAAATCCTGAAAGAGCTATGACATTAGCTATAAAAGGCATGTTACCTCACAATTCTTTAGGAAGACAAAATCTAAAAAAATTAAGAGTATATGCAGGTAGTGAACATGAAAATCAAGCACAAAAACCAGAAGTATGGGAGGTAAATGTATAATGGCTAAAAAAGATAATATAGTTTTTTATGGTACAGGAAGAAGAAAAAATGCTATTGCTAGAGTTAGATTAGTTGAAGGTTCAGGAAAAATAACAATTAATGGAAAAGATATTGATGAATTTTTTGGAATGGAAACTTTAAAAGTTATAGTAAGACAACCATTAACAGTTACAAATACAACATCTAAATATGATGTTATTGTAACAGTAAAAGGTGGCGGATTTACAGGTCAAGCTGGAGCAATTAGACATGGTATTGCTAGAGCATTAAATGAAGCTAACCAAGAATATAGACCAGAATTAAAATCAAATGGATTCTTGACTAGAGATCCTCGTATGAAAGAAAGAAAAAAATACGGTCTTAAAAAAGCTAGAAAAGCACCACAATTTAGTAAGAGATAAAAAAGTGCCCTTTTGGGCAGAAGGTCAAAAGCCTATATACAAAGCGGTAATCTATTTAGATTACTGCTTTTTTATTATCTTTGTAAAAGTCATTAAAATTTGTTAAAAGCTGTCAAAAGTAACTAGCTACTATACACACGATAACACACGATATACAATTTTAAAAAAGAAGGTCATTTTTTATTAATTAACCTCCTCCTTTGTTGTTTTTTACTAACACTATTATAATAATTCTAAATTTGATTTCATTGCATTTTTATTATGATAGAACCCAAATTTTTTATATAAATTTATTGCAATAGGATTTGAAGTTCCTAATTCAGCTTTACTAATATTTTTACTTTTAAGGAAATCTATGCATTCTTTCATTAATTCTTTTTGAATTCCTTTATTTCTAAATTCTTCTTTTGTATATACATTAGAAATATACCCAATTTTTCCAGACAAATTTGTGTATAAGGGTAAATATTCTATAATTTGTATAGCACATGTTGCAATTATTTCATTATTAATTTCTTTTATAAAACAAAAATAATCATTA
This sequence comes from uncultured Clostridia bacterium, assembly GCA_948946035.1. GTDB lineage: Bacteria > Bacillota > Clostridia > TANB77 > CAG-508 > CAG-269. Next base: position 1,485 of record CARBKU010000123.1, on the reverse strand, counting down.
TTCAAATGCCTATTCAAAAATAATTTGGCATTCTTTTGTAATATTATATCATCGCAGTCATATTCTTCTTTTCCTTCTGCTTTTTGATGCTCAACTCTTAAAATAGAAAGTCTATCTATATCCTCTAAATTTGCTTGCCTTATCATATCTCCTCCTACTACTCAAAACATCTATAAAAATTTGACATTGCTATTTTTATGTATTATAATTTTATAGAAAATTCGGAACCACAAAATATGGTTACAAATATGTTTATAATTAAAAAATCATATCTCTATTGGTCAGCAGAGATATGGTTTTGTTTATATGTAATTATAGTTATAACTATAATTACTATAAATGAGATGATAGTAAGAGCAACGTTTGCAAATAATGATAACATTAATAATTGTAAAAGTATTCCTTCTAACATTCTGCACCACCTCACTTTCTTTTTAGAATTGAGATGGTAACCATATTCTGCTTATCCTTATCTTCTTGTTGTATTATACATTTTTGACATTACATTGTCAATATTTTTAAAAACGTTTGTTTTGATTTTATAATTATTAATAATTTTTTATTCATACTAAAATAAGTATGGATTTATTTTTATTCTCTTAACCCTCTAAATGTTTATATTTTAATGCCATTAAGAACTACTAGACGTTGTTTATTAATATACATACAATATACAAAAACTACTCAAAATGCTTAAAAATAAACCTTATTCTATAACTATTGGTACTACTATAATGCAGATGACAAAATTTTTTTATGTTTTTATCCTGATATGCAGTTGATAATGACGTGCTTTTATTATATTATAGCCTAAAGTGAAATAGTAAGTTGTAGGGGAGATTAAAAATGAAAAAAAATAAATTAAAATATAGTTGCTTAAGTGGAATAATATTTATAACACTTAATATTATTGTAAAATTTTTAATATATGGTTATGATACAATATGGATAAATTATATGCCACCTTTAGCAGAAGGAAGATTACCATTCGAAACAGTAGTTTTAAATAATTCAATATATAAAATGATACCATTTGTAATAATAGATATTTGTGTAGTAGCAATATATACGAAAAAAATGTATAACAATAAAATATATAATAAAAAATAGATGTTTTGTTTCCATCCATAATTTTATTAATGGTTTTAGTATTGATATATTTTTTAATAAGTATACAATATGAAATCTGTGTATAGATAGCGACAGCTTACAATATATAGAGAAGATTAATTTAGAAGAATAAATACATTCACCTATTACAAAAAATAAAATTGTTAAGAGGAGAGTTTATAATGGATATAAAATTAATACTTGCATATGAATATAAAGAAGAAGTAAAAGAATTATTTGCTGAATATACTGATATGCTCATAAAGGGAGATATTAGTTTTCAAGAATATTTAACAATTCAAAACTATGATGAAGAATTAAACAATTTGGAATATAAATATGGTCTACCAAATGGAAGATTATATTTAGCATATT
>CARBKU010000122.1:4061-4846 GCA_948946035.1 uncultured Clostridia bacterium | reverse complement strand
TTACAATTACTTGAACAAGAAGATAATGAATTGTTAGAAGAAGGAGAGGTTTTAAAAGAAAGAGTAAAAGAAATTGAATTTAAAAAAGTTAGTTTTGCGTATGATAATAATAAAAATGTAATTAAAAATGTATCTTTTAAAGCTAGCGAAAATCAAAAAATTGCTTTAATAGGTAGAACTGGAAGCGGAAAGACAACAATTACAAACTTATTAAGTAGATTATATGAAACAGAAAATGGTGAGATTTTAATAAATGGAAGAATTAATAAAAGTTATACAATAAAATCTATTAGAAACAAAATAGGCTATATTATGCAAGATGTTATAATATTGCCTAATACAATTGTTGATAATATAAGATATATAAATAAAGATATTTCGCTAGAAAAAATTCAAGATATTTTTAAACAGTTGAAATTGCATGATAAAATAAATTCCTTAAAAGATGGTTATGATACTGATATTTATAATAATTTGGATTTGCTTTCAACAGGTGAAAAACAACTTATTAATTTTGCTAGGATTATGGCAATTGACCCTGATGTTGTTGTTTTGGATGAGGTTACTTCTTCTTTAAGTTCTAATATGGAGAGTTTGGTTCAAAATGCTATTGAAAAAGTGACTAATGGTAAAATTGCTTTTATTATTGCTCATAGGTTAAATACTATTAAAATTTGTGATGATATTTTGTTTATTAATAATGGGAAGTTGTTGGAACAGGGAAGTCATGATGAATTGTTACAACAAAATGGGTATTATGCTAAATTATACGAATATGCTAAGAT
>CARBKU010000122.1:0-4051 GCA_948946035.1 uncultured Clostridia bacterium | reverse complement strand
TAAGTTTACAAAAAAATTTAACTTAAATTCAACCAAACTCTTGTTTTTATTATTAGAATATAGTATAATAATTGTGTTGAAAAAATGCTAAAAAAATCAAAAGTAAATGGGGGAAAATTATGAATGATAAAATTACAATAAAGGGTGCAAAAGAGCATAACTTAAAAAATATAGATTTAGAAATTCCAAGAGACAAACTAGTAGTAGTTACAGGGCTTTCAGGTTCTGGAAAATCTTCATTAGCATTTGACACTTTATATGCAGAAGGGCAAAGAAGATATGTAGAAAGTTTATCTTCATATGCAAGACAATTTTTAGGACTAATGGAAAAGCCAGATGTCGAAAGAATTGATGGGTTATCACCAGCTATTTCTATAGACCAAAAAACTACATCTAAAAATCCACGTTCTACAGTAGGAACAGTTACAGAAATTTATGATTATATACGTTTGTTATATGCAAGAATTGGAATACCATACTGTCCAAACTGTCATACCAAAATTGAAAAGCAAAGTATTGACCAAATTATAGATAATATAATGAGTTTACCAGAAGGTACAAAAATACAAGTATTAGCACCAGTTGTAAGAGGGCGAAAAGGAGAGTTTGTAAAACAATTAGAAGGTTATCAAAAAGAAGGCTTTGTAAGAGTAAGAATAGATGGAGAAGTGTATGAACTTGGAGAAGAAGATATTACAATAGATAGAAAAAAGAAACACGAAATAGAGTTAATAGTAGATAGATTAGTTGTAAAAAAAGATATAATAAGTAGATTAACAGAATCTGTAGAAGTGGCATTAAAACATGCTGAAAATATGGTATTAATTGATATTGTAGGAGAAAAGCCGAAGTTATATAGTTGCAACTATGCATGTCCACATTGTGGATTTAGTTTTCCAGAGTTAACACCAAGAATGTTTTCATTTAATAATCCATTTGGTGCATGTGAAACATGTACAGGTATAGGATATTTAATGAAAATGGATGAAGACTTAATTATACCAGACAAAAACAAAACATTATATGATGGAGTAAAAGCCTTTGGTTCAAGTACAATGAAGCGTGGAGATACAATGGCAAAAATGTATTTTGAAAGTATAGCAAAACATTATGATGTAAAAATAGAAAACAAAAAAATAAAAGACTTACCACATTGGTTTATAGAAAAAATTCTATATGGTACAGGAGAAGAAACAATAGACTTTGAATATACATCATATGCAGGAACAAGAAAATTTACTGCTCCATTTGAAGGAGTGTTACCAACATTAGATAGAAGATATAGAGAAACAAAATCACAAGGAATGAGAGACTTTTACGAAATGTATATGGCAGAATCACATTGTTATGCATGTAATGGAGCAAGATTAAAACCAGAAATTTTAGCAATTAAAATAGGTGACAAAAACATAAACGAATTAACAGAAATGTCAATTAGAAACATCAAAGAATTTTTAAACAGTTTAGCACTAAATAAAACAGAAGCGATGATTTCTGAAATGATTTTAAAAGAAATAGACCAAAGACTGCAATTTTTAATAGATGTAGGATTAGAATATCTAACACTAGCAAGAAGTGCAGGAACATTATCAGGAGGAGAAGCACAAAGAATACGTTTAGCAACACAAATAGGTTCAGGGCTAACAGGAGTATTATATATTTTAGACGAACCAAGCATTGGGTTACACCAAAGAGATAATGACAAATTACTAGCAACATTAAAAAAATTAAGAGATATAGGAAATACATTATTAGTAGTTGAACATGATGAAGATACAATGTATGCTGCTGACCAAATTATTGATATTGGACCTGGAGCTGGAACACATGGAGGAAATGTTATGGCACAGCGGAACAGCAGAAGAAATAAAAAAAGTAGAAAATTCAGTAACAGGGCAATATCTAAGTGGAAGAAAGAAAATACCAGTACCAAAAAAAAGAAGAAAACAAACAAAAACAAAAGTAATAGAGGTACAAGGAGCAACAGAAAACAATTTGAAAAATGTTAGTGTAAAATTCCCATTAGGAGTATTTAACTGTGTTACTGGTGTTTCAGGTTCTGGAAAATCTACATTAGTAAATGAAGTATTGTACAAAACAGTAGCAAAAGAAATAAATGGTTCAAATTTAAAGCCAGGAAAATGTAAAAGTGTAAAAGGATTACAAAATATAGATAAAATTATCAATATAGATCAATCTCCAATAGGAAGAACACCACGTTCAAATCCTGCAACATACACAGGAGTATTTGATTTAATACGTGATATTTTTGCAAGTACAGAAGAAGCAAAATTAAGAGGATATTCAAAAGGAAGATTTAGTTTTAATGTAGCAGGACGGAAGATGCGAAAGTTGTAATGGAGATGGTGTTCACAAAATAGAAATGCATTTTTTACCAGACATTTATGTACCTTGTGAAGTATGTAAAGGAAAACGTTACAATAGAGAAACATTAGAAGTAAAATATAAAGGAAAAACAATTGCAGATGTATTAGACATGACAGTTGAAGAAGCTTTACAATTTTTTGATAAAATACCTAAAATTAAAACTAAGATTCAAACTTTGAATGATGTTGGTTTAGGTTATATAAAACTTGGACAACCATCTACAACACTATCAGGAGGAGAGGCACAAAGAGTAAAATTGGCAACAGAATTATCTAAAAAAGCAACTGGAAAAACATTATATATTTTAGATGAACCAACAACAGGACTTCATATTGCAGATGTTCATAGATTAGTAGATATTTTACAAAGGTTAGTAGATACAGGAAATACAATTATTGTAATTGAACATAATTTAGATTTAATAAAAACATGTGACCATATAATAGATTTAGGACCAGAAGGTGGAGATTATGGTGGAGAAGTTGTGGCTATTGGAACGCCAGAGCAAATATGTAAAAATGATAAAAGTTATACTGGTAAGTTTTTAAAAAAATATCTTGAAATTGAATAAAAAAAATTAAAAACCTCACAATAAGAACAATAGAGTTTTCTTATACAAGAAAAAGAAAGTGAGGTTTTTTATGTTAGAAAATGAAACATATAATAAAACAATAAATTTTAGGACAGACTTAGCATCAGAAAGAAGAGACTTATATATAAAAGCAAATAAAATAGAAAACGAAATTAATGGAGTAGAAAGTGAAAAAAAGGAAATAGATGAAAAAATAGCAGTAGAAAAAGTAAAAATAACAAATGAAGAAGGAGAAAAAGCAATACGGAAAGCCAATAGGAAATTATATAACAATAGATATAAAAAATCTAAAATTAGCACAAGAAGATGACATACAAAAGGCAGCAGAAACATTAACAAATGAGTTAAAATCTTTATTAGAGCAACATATACAAAAACAAGATGAAATTATAGTTTTAGGATTAGGAAATATATATGTAACTCCAGATGCACTTGGACCAAAAGTAATAAACGAAATAGATGTAACAAGGCATTTAATAAAATATTTGCCAGAATATGTCGAAGAAGGAACAAGAAGTGTAAGTGCAATAGCACCAGGTGTATTAGGAACTACAGGAATAGAAACAGTTGAAATATTAAAAGGAATAGTAGAAAACACGCATCCAAAACTAGTAATTGTAATTGATGCATTAGCATCAAGAAGTATAGAAAGGATAAGTAGCACAATTCAAATATCAGACACAGGAATAATACCTGGTGGAGGAGTAGGAAATGCAAGGTCAGAAATAAGTGAAAAAATATTGGGAATACCAGTAATAGCTATAGGAATACCAACAGTAGTTGAAACAGCGGTGTTAGTAAATGATAGCTTGGATTTATTGATAGAAAAACTACAAGAAGATGCACAGTCAAATGATTATTTAAATAAATTGAAAGAGGAAGATAATTATGAGCAAATAAAACAGGCACTAATTCCACAAGATTATAATTTAATTGTAACTCCAAAAGAAATTGATGATCTAATTGAAAATATGAAAGATATAGTAGCAAGAGGCATAAATTTTGCAGTTTAAAAGATAATGATAAATAATAAATTTATTCAATTATTCGGCTACGCTACATTATAAACAA
>CARBKU010000121.1 GCA_948946035.1 uncultured Clostridia bacterium | reverse complement strand
AATATTGTATTACCTAAACCAAAAAGAACAGGAACTATTGGAAAATATGGAAGATTAAGGCTTAAATATTTAGAAGAATATCATAAACCAGAAGTTATGATAATGAGAGTTAATAACGAATTGATAAGTCATTTATTAGATATAGAAGATGAAGGTAAAGTAAGAGTTGAACAATTAGTAAAACAAATAGCAGAAAAAGAAAATATTACAGAAGAATTGAAAGCAACTAATCAAATGGAATGGGTGGGCAAAATGAATTGCATAAAGCATTGTGCAGAAGAAATTGTGTTAAATGAAATAATTTACAAATAAAATAAAATTTAGGTTAATTTAAAAAGTAAATTCCACAAAGTGATAAAAATTGATTGTATGCAAGAAAAGTCCACTTTTAGGATATTTTCTTGCATTTTTGTATGGTAAAAATGAAAAAAATATAGTATAATTTTAATAGAGTAAAGAAAAATTTGCATGACAAATGCACAACTGGATTTTTTCGTCTTGGACTAAATTCCACTTGTGTTTAAAAGTAAATTCAGTTATTCAATACCGTGCTTGACTTGAAATTATTTAAAATTTGTTAAACTAATTTTTCTTTAGTAGTTTTTTATTGAGTTGAATCTCTTCGGCGGGAACCTTTTGGAGATTCAACTTTTTAATTACTTCTTTGCCCAAAGTTACCGTTGCTACATCTATTGGTGCAAGCCAATTTAAAGACTGTCTTCCTAAGCTATTAATATGATTTATCATTAAATCAATGTCAGTTTGTAAAAGTTCATCAAATGAACTTCCTTTAGGCAAGACATATCTGATAAATTCGTGATTTTTTTCAATCATACCTTTTTGGTAGGAGGCTCTAGGATCACAATAAAATATTCTTGTTCTACCGATTCCTTGGTTATTAAATTCCAATGAAAGTGGTCTACCAAATTCAGTTCCGTTGTCTGTTAAAATGATTGGAAAAGTCTTTTCGAACAATTCCGTTCCAAGTTCTAATTCAAGCATATTAAAAATCCTTAAAACTTCGCTTTGAGTCTTTTCATATAGGATAAAAGCCAACATTAATCTTGAACTTCTAAAAAGCAAAGTAAGTAAAACTCGTCCACCTTTAATTCCTTCAACTGTGTCCATTTCAACAATTGGAAGTTCTGGATTTTTTTCAATATATTTTTGAAAATCTTGATATGTACGATTAGTTCTAGCCTTAGTATCTTTCTTTTCAAGTTTCTTTTGTTTTCTCTTTTTCAATCTTACTTTTCTTGGTAAATCAAGTGGACCAATAGAAAAGCAATTGTTAGCAACATATTTGTATAAAGTTGAGCAAGAGCAATTAATATCATGTGTTTTGTAAATGTGAGAGATAGATTGTCCCTGTTTAACTAGCGGAGAAATTATCTTGTCTAAGTTGCTTAATTCTAATTCAGAAATATTGATACCTTGTCTAGCTTCTGCAAGTTTTGTTCTGTATGTTTTGTATGAAGATAAAGCTCGGTAATAATATTTTGTCATTCTACAATTGTATCTATTAATGCAACCATTACAAACGTAAGGAGCCCTTTTAAGCCTTAAACAAGTACCTTCTTCAAAATCGTTACAAACTTTGTTACAGATATTACATTTTCTACATTCTCTATTGCAACTTAATCCACAAACATTACGTCTTTTGCAATTAAATTTTCTTGAACAATGATTAAAATTAACATGAATCGATTGTCCTTCTTTTCTAATTCTGTGATTTCTGACTTCTTTAGCAATTGTAGTAGGATCTTTATCCAACATAAGTGCAATATCTCTAAAGCTAGTATTTCTCATAAGTTCCTGTTCTATGATATTTCTTTCGTCCAAAGTTAAATGTAAATTGTTTGACATAGTAAACCTCCAAAACTTGTCAAACACGGTATCTTACTACTATTTTAACATTTTTTTGTCCAAAATTAAAATCTACCTAATTTAAATGTGGAATTTAAATTAAAAACTAAGGAAAATAAAATTTATTTTAGCTTTTTAATGAAATTTATAGTAATAAATGATATAATGCTTTCAGAAGTAACATTATTCAATTTCGCAGATGTGTCTGCAAAATTAGAAAGAAGGTAAAAAATGGAAAATAAACTAACTACTAATAAAGAAATGATAGAGAATGAATTAGTGGAAGAAATAAAAGAATTAATTATTAGTGCTAGAAAGAAAATTTCTAAAAATGTAAATGAAACACTAGTAGATACATATTGGAATATTGGAAGAACAATAATTGAGAAAGAACAATCAGGAAAAATAAAAGCTGAATATGGAAAAGCAATATTATTAAATGTATCAAAAAGATTATCTAAAGAAATAGGAAAAGGATTTTCAAAAAGTAATTTATTTAATATGAGAAAGTTTTATTTAACATATTCTAAAATTCCAGACACATCTGGAATTTTGGGATGGTCTCATTATTGTGAGTTAATATCAATAAAAGAAGAAAATAAAAGACTCTTTTATGAAAAAGAATCGGTAAATAGTAAATGGTCTGTTAGAGAATTGCAAAGGCAAATAAATACATCTTTGTTTGAAAGATTATTATTGTCAGATGGAAAAACTAATAAAGAAAAAGTTTTACAATTAGCTAAAGAAGGTCAAATTTTAAATACACCAGAAGATATGATAAAAGAGCCATATGTATTTGAATTTTTAGGAATACCAGAACATAAACCATTATTAGAAAAAGATTTAGAATATAAGTTAATCAAGCATATTGAAAAATTTTTATTAGAATTAGGAAAAGGATTTATGTTTGTTGGATCTCAACAAAGAGTAACTGTAGGTAATATTCACTATTATGTGGACATGGTATTTTATAACAAAATTTTAAAAGCATATGTTTTAATAGACTTGAAAATGGGAACCTTAAAGCCAGAAAATTTCGGACAAATGAATATGTATTTAAATTATTATGAAGAAGAAGTAAATGATGAAGGAGATAATAAACCTATTGGAATAATTCTTTGTGCAGATAAAGACAATGTTGTTGCAGAATATAGTATGGGAGGTATGAATAATAATTTATTTGCATCTAACTATACATATTATATACCTAATCAAGATGAATTAATTGCACAAGTAGAACAAGTAATAAAGGAAAATGAAGAAGATAAAGAAGATGATGAATAATATAAAAATTCCAGACGCGTCTGGAATTTTTGCAACACTGTCGCAAAAATTTAAAAAATTAGTCAGACACATCTGACCAATTTGATATATGAGAATATATTAAAAATATTGCTTTAGATTTAGAAATAAGTCTAAGGCTTATTTTTATGGGAATTTTCTTTCTACATTTTAAAGATATAAACTTATACTAAAATCAAATAAAAATGGCTAGAAAATTTAAAATAAAGCTAATAAATGGAAGACGGTGAGGGAATGTCTAACTTAAATTTAAAAGGTATATGGATACCAATAGAAATATTAACAGATGACAAGTTAAGTGATAAAGAAAAAATTATATATGAAATAATCATTTATTTAAGCAAAGAAAATCAATATTGTTTTCTAACAAATAAAACAATTAGTGAATTACTAAATATATCAGTAACACAAGTATCAAATTTAATAAATTCGTTAAAGTCAAAAGAATATATTGACACAGAACTAATTTACAAAGAAAACACAAAACAGGTGGAAATGAGAAAACTAATACCAATAAAAAATGAAGATACCTATTTAAGAAAAGTTAAATACCCTCTCCAAGCAAACTTTAATACCCCTATTAAAGAAAAGTTTAAGAATAATAAATATAATAGCGACAAAAAATTTCAAAAAAAGAGTATGGCTAACTTTGAACAACGAAAATATGACGACATTGACTTTACTAGATTATATGCAAATGCAGATGCTTTTATATAATGCAGAACATTTGCATATAGAAGAACAGCTACTAGAGTAGAAAACTACTTTGGTGGCTGTTCTTTTTATTTAAAGGTGCGAGTAGCAACTTTAAATAAAACCTAAAAAATGCTTTAGCAGTTTTTAGGAGATAGGGGTGTGGGGAAATGTAATTTCCCTGCCATACAGTCAAACTTGTTTGACTAGTATGTTAGACAAATAAATTTATCTTTGGCGAAGAAGGAGGTACAAGGAGATATGAGTTATGCAATAATAAGAAATGATAAACTAACAAGAGTAGATGCACAAGGATCATATATTCACAATGACAGAAGGTCAAAAGGACATTCTAATAAAGATATCGATCCATCAAGAACACATCTAAACTTCTACTGCAAAGAAAATCAACTCACATATATCAAAGAATTTGATAGAATGAAAAAGGAATACGATTTAAAAGGTAATATTAGAAGTAATAGCATTATAATGTGCGAAATGATGATTACATCAGACAATGAGTTCTTTGATAAAATAGGACTAGAAGAAACAAAGAGGTATTTTAGGGAAAGTTACAAATTTGTATGTAACTACAAAAATCTTGGGGAGAGGAATATAGTGTCAGCAGCAGTGCATTTAGATGAAACAACACCACATATGCACTTGGTATATATACCTGTAGTTAAAACAAAAGACAAAGAGGGAAAAACAATAGATAAAATATGTGCAAGGGATTTTTGGAGAGGTAGAAATAGTTATAGAGAGTTACAAAATGACTTTCATGCATATGTAACATCAAAAGGTTTTGATTTAGAAAGAGGACTGCCAGTTGAAGAAACAGGAGCAAAACATCAAAAAATAGAAGATTTAAAGAAAATAACTAATTTTGAAAACACTAAAAAGATACTAGATAATATAAAACTAGAATTACCAGAAGTTCCAGACATAAACGATATAAAGCTTTTACAATTGAATAAAGCAAAAGTTGA
>CARBKU010000120.1:4324-4854 GCA_948946035.1 uncultured Clostridia bacterium | reverse complement strand
AGCTGTTCTTATATAACTTATATATCTAGCAAATACAATATCGTTTTTAAATTCTATGTTTTCTTTAAATATATCTCTTTTTTCTTTCATCATTTCCTCCATTCAATTTTGTTTTTTATTGAATGAAGGTGGACTATGACAGCCACAATTAAAAAGAAGAATAATTTTTATATGTAATATAAAAAAGAAGTCAAAATTACTCCCTGTAAATTTGACTTCTTTTTTTATGTAATTATTTAAAAAAACTTCTTCCTCTGTTTCCACTACCCATACTCCTTGCATAGCGTAGAGTATGTACTTTGAAATTATAGTAATAAGCAATAGAACAACACTACGCTAAAATATAATCTCGTTTCTCTTTTCTTTAGATAATCTGGTATTTAGGTAGCACATTTATTTGGATTATCTTTTAAAAATAACAAAAAACAAATATTATTTTTTTATAACTTGCTTTTTGAATCTATCTTTAATTTACAATCCGTTTTATCTCCTTCCCTTTTATACTATCTTTTGTGCTTATATTAGCACTT
>CARBKU010000120.1:0-4314 GCA_948946035.1 uncultured Clostridia bacterium | reverse complement strand
TTTTTTACAAAAATTCCCATTTTATTTTGTATATTTACATTTTCTAATTTTTATAAATTGTTTTTAGCACGATATTCGTGCAAGGAAATGATTTTTTTATAATAAAATTGGGAAAAATGTATATAGAATGAAAGGAATGATGGTATATGAGAGCCAAAAGACTTAATTCAAAATCTAATATTATTGGCAAAAATGTAAAAAAATATAGAACTGCCAATAAATATACCCAAGAAGAATTATGCCAAAAGCTAGACTTGTTTGGTTTGAACTTATATCATTCTGATATTTATCTTATTGAATATAATAAAAGAATTGTTAGAGATTATGAAGCTCTTGCTTTTGCTAAAGTCTTTAATATAAGTTTAGACGAACTTTATTCTGGAACAGAAAAAGAACTTGAATAAAAAATTAAATCCAGTTTTCTCTGGATTTTTTATTATTTTTTGAAAAAATTTACTATTTTCTTTAAAACATTACTTTCTTCAGTTAGTTTACTCTCAATTGTTTCTTCTCTACTTTCTATTTCTGTAATTGATTCAATTTCATTAACTAACTTTTCTATATCTACTGGTTTATTATAGATATTTTTTACAGGCAAAGAATATAGTTTTTTCATTATATCTATACTTGCACCACCAGTAATAACAATAAACTCTGGTATCTTCTCAAAATCTTTTACAATTTCTATAACTTCTATCCCTGTTTTTTTAGGCATTTCTATATCAGTGATTACAACATCTGGAGCAAATTGCATTATATGTTTCAATTCTTTTTCTCCGTCATTTGCAATTCCAACTACCTCTAGTTTATCACTTTCTTTTAATCCTTTTACAATATGTTCTAGTAAAACTTCGTTGTCATCTGCTACAACTATTCTTATCATAGTTTTTCCCACCTTTCTTGATTGCACGATATTCGTGCAATTATAAATAAAAAAAATAATTTACTTTGCTAATTTAGATATTTTTCCTATACATTTATCACACACTAATTGTCCTTCAATTTTTGTTTGCACTTTTTTACTATTACAAAATACACAGTTTTCTAAATATTTTCTTAATATTATTTTTTCTCCGTCTACAAATATTTCTAAAGGATCTTGCTCACAAATTTTAAATTGACTTCTAATTTCTTTAGGAATTGTTATTCTTCCTAAATCATCAACTTTTCTTGTAATTCCTGTACTTTTCATCTAATTATTCTCCTATCTTTATAAACTTTTTTCGTTCTTCGACATATTATACCATATCCTCTTTTATCTTTTTGTCGAAATGTGTCATAAAAATAAAAAAACTTCACTCAAGTAAACTATTCTAAATTTTAACATACAAATTACTTTACTGCAATAAATTACTTCGCAAAAGTAAAGTTTTTTAAAAAACCTTTACTCGAGTAAATTATATTATGCTTGTATCTTGTTATAATTTTTTTGGGTGAGAAAAATGAAATTATCAGACGCTATAAGAAAAAGAATACAAAAATTATTAAAAGAAAAAAATATGAAACTGTGGAATTTATATAAAAGAACTGGTATACCTATGTCTACTCTTTCTACTTTTATGAATGCCAAAAGAGAATTACTTACTTTAAAAACATTATTACACATTTGTGAAGGCTTTGAAATTAGCCTATCAGAATTTTTCCACGATCCTTTATTTGATGATGTAGAACAGGATTAAAAATAAAAACAATAGTTAAGAAATACTATTGTTTTTATTGTTTTTATTTTAACTATTAAATTGTAATTTTGCAGTTACTTTTAAATTTCTTTAATGATACTTTCTAAACTAGAAAAATCAACAAAATTAACTTTTTGATTATAAGTATCTATCATTGCTTTAACTTCTGCTGTTTTCTTTTCTTCTGGTAGTCCTTTTGCTTTTTTATAAAGTAAACTCATCATTGTTTTATGAGCAAAATTTAATTTTGAATAATCTATTCCACCTCTTAAATGATAAATAGATGCTTTTTCATATATTTCATTTGAAAGTTGTCTTTTCATACCATTTTCTATATTACTTGTATTTTCTATATCCATAGGGTCTGCTAATCCAACTGTTGCAATTATTATTTTCTTATTTCCATAATTAGATATTTTTTTGAAAGTTTTAGCCATTCCTAAAACTCCACCTGCATAAAGTCCACCTAGATAAATAATTTTATCATACTTATTTATATCTTTTATTTCTTCAAACGATATTGCTTGTATTTTAGTTATTTTTGATAATTCCTCTGCATACATTCTTGTTGTTCCATATTGAGAACCATATATTATAATTTCACTCATATAAATCTCCTCTATTTATTGTAATTTAGCGAACTAATCTCTTTATTCTCTCAACATAATCATCTGCATGATTTATGCTAATATCCCCATGATAATATCCTTGTAGTACATCAAGTTCACTATTTGGTATTAAATTAGCAATTTTAGTTGCCGATTTTTTCATAATAGGTCTTTCTTTGCTTCCTACCAATACAAGCACTTTTGCTCTAGTATGTGATAAAGTATCTTTTACTTCATAACTAGAATTTGACTTCATAAAAGCAATTAAATTATCTTTTGTAATTTTACAAGTATCTTCATAATACATATCAAACAAACTGTTTTTAAGTTTTAAACTTTTAAACTGTAGTTTTGAAAACCATTTTTTACTTATTAAACAATATGATAAATTAAATGTTGGCTCTATCATTTTATAAGTAAAATTCATAGGAATTGCCAAAGCACTTTCAACAATAGCATATTCACATATATTGGGATTTTTAGATAGTATTTCTAACAATATTTGTCCTCCTAATGATAATCCTCCAATTAGTTTTACTTTTCCATTATAATTATCATTTATAAAATTTATTATTTCTAAAGCATTACTTTCAATGGAAGTAAAATTTGTATCACTATTCGAATGTCCGTCTAGTATAGGGATAACTATGTGAAATTCATCTTCAAGCAATCCTATTTCATCTATATAATTCCACCAAGAAAGACCACCACCATGCAATAAAATTATAATATCATTATTCTTTAATCCATATTCTTTATATTCCATCTTACACCTCTAGATTGTAATTTAGTGAATAATATGTGCTGTAATAATTGTATAACTATATGAGTTAATAGTTATCTTTACATTATCAATTTCACAATACCAGTTCTTGCCTTGTTTATATATATTACATTTTTTATCTAAAACTTTATTTTTGCAATAATCAACTACATCATTTGTATCTAGTTTAAGATTTTTCTTAATTCTATCTATACCCATTTTTGTAGTATGAACTTTATCTATATTTAATAACAATATCTCTTTATTCATAAACTATCAACTCCATAAATTGTAAGTTGTTGCTGAGATTGAATCTCAGTCATTGTTCAAAAAGTTCATTACTAAATCTATTATTACATCCTTTTCTTTTGGATTTGATTCTGCTATTAACAGTGTTAATGCCGTTAAAGTATTATTATCTATTGTTTGTTTTCCATCTTTGTATAATATTCCATAAAAGTTCAAGAAATATATAAATAATGTTGCTGCAATTCTTTTATTACCATCTGCAAATACATGATTTTTTACTATTAAATATAAGAAATTTGCTCCCTTTTCTTCAATGCTTTTATAAATATCTTGTCCTGCAAAACTTTGATAAATATTACCTATATACATTCACTATATTCAATTTTTCTTTCATCAATATTTCCATCTATTTTCTTTAGTGTTCTATGGTCATAATCATCTAGTAAATCTAATGCTTTTGAATAATCTCCAATTACTTTTAAAATTTCCTTTGCATCATTTCCTTCTAGTTTTTCATCTATTCTATTTGCTATATCAATTAGTTTTATTGTTTTTTCTAAATATTCTAATCTTCTTTGATTTATGGCATATCCTTTTAACATATAATCTTTTAATATTTTATTTGCCCATTGCCTGAAAATTACGCCATTTTTTGATTTAACCCTGTACCCAACAGATATTATAACATCTAAATTATATATTTTTGATTTTCTACCACCTGTACTTTTGTCGGAAATTCCGACAGAAGTTTTTTCATCAAGTTCTCCCTCTTTAAAAATATTATTGATATGCTCACTTATTGTTGAATGTTTTACATCAAATAACTCTTCCATCTGTGCTTGTGTAAGCCATACAGTTTCTTCTTTTAAGTTTACTTCAAATTTTACTCCTTGATTTTCAAATAAAATAATTTCATTCTTTTTTTCTTCCATAAGAACACATCCTTTTCAATAAATTTTAGTTATTATTACATTTATTATTATTTATATGTTTTATTTATTGTTATAGAACTATT
>CARBKU010000119.1 GCA_948946035.1 uncultured Clostridia bacterium | reverse complement strand
AGTATCAATGTTTGGAATTGTATGTTCTATTACCCTAAATAGAATTTTAAACAATTTAATATCAACATATAATAATGAAGATTTAATGAAAAAAATAGAAGAAAAAATTAGTACCAAAATAGGAATATTAATAACAATAATTATAGCACTTTCACTAAGTTATTATTTTGCAAAAGATAAAACTGATGATACTTATATAGACGAATCTTCTTATCCAGTAAAAGCATGTGATTATATTATAACAAATATAGATTTAGGACAAGCTAAATTTTACAATGAATACAATTATGGAAGTTACATGTTATTTAGAGGAATACCAGTATTTATAGATTCAAGAGCTGACTTATATGCACCAGAATTTAGTGGAAAAGAAGATGACATTTTTATGGACTTTATGGAAATATCAAATATAGGAGTATTTTATGAAGACATGTTTGAAAAATACGATATAACACATGTTATAACTTACAAAAACTCAAAAATGAATATGATTATTACTAAAACAGAAGATAAAAAATTTAAAGAATTATACAGTGATAATTATTTTGTAATATATGAAAGAAATAGTAATAAATAAGAAAGGCAAAACAATGGAAGAAGATAAAGATTTAGCTACTAAAACAAATATAAAAAAAATAAAAAGAGAATATATAATTTTACTAATTATAGTAATTACAATTATAATAATAGACCAAGTTTCAAAAATATGTATAATAAAAGCAAACGAAATACAAATAATACCAAATATATTAAAATTAACAGTAACCCAAAATACAAATGCAGCATATGGAATAGGTTCTAATTCAACTATAATGTATATACTAACTAATATAATTATATTAGGTGTAATCTTCAAATTTGTAACTACACAAAATGCATATGTAGATACAAAACTAAAAATATTTTTATTATTTATATTTGCAGGAGGAATATCAAACGTAATAGACAGAATATTTAGAGGATATGTAGTAGAATATATAGACTTTAGCCAAATGATGAATTTTCCTGTTTTTAACATAGCAGACATATTTACTATAATTGGATGGGTATGTATTGCAGCAATTTTTGCAGTATTTACTGTTAATGAATGGAGAAAAAAGAAGTAACACTAGAAAGGAATATATATAACAATGAAAAAGTTTACTGTAGATAATAATGACAATAATACTAGAATCGATTTATACATATCAAAAAAAGACCATGAAATATCAAGAGTAACTATTCAAAGACTTATAAAAGAAGAAAAAATATTAGTAAACTCTAAAAAAACAAAACCATCATATAAAGTGCAAGAAAACGATAAAATAACGATAGAAAAAGAAGAACCAAAAGAAATATCAATAAAAGCACAAAACATACCAGTAGAAATAATATACGAAGACCCTGACATAATAGTAGTAAATAAGCCCAAAGGAATGGTGGTACATCCAGCAAATGGAAACTTAGATGGAACACTAGTAAACAGTTTAATGGCAATATGTAAAGAATCTTTATCAGGAATAGGGGGAGAAATAAGACCAGGAATAGTACACAGACTAGACAAAGATACATCAGGAATACTTGTAGTAGCTAAAAATGACAAAAGTCATATAAAATTAAGTGAACAAATAAAAAATCATGAAGTAGAAAAAACATATATAGCTCTAGTAAAAGGAATAGTAAAAGAAAATGAAGCAACAATAAATATGCCAATAGGAAGAAGTCCAAAAGACAGAAAAAAAATGGCAGTTGTACGAAATGGAAAGCAAGCAATAACACATATAAAAGTAATAAAAAGATATGAAAAATATACATTATTAGAAGTAAAAATTGAAACAGGAAGAACACATCAAATAAGAGTACATTTGGCACAAATAGGATATCCAATAGTTGGAGACAATACATATTCAAATGGAAAAAATGAGTGGGGAATAGTAGGACAATGCTTGCATGCGAAAAGTTTAAAATTTAAGCATCCAGTAACAAAACAAGAAATGTATTTGGAAGCAGAAATACCAAAGTACTTTAAAGACATAATAGAGTAAATGGGATTCCAATGCTGTAAGTTAATGTTGTAGGAGGAAATGTATTGGAAGATATAAGATTACAAAAATATTTAGCTGAGTGTGGAATTGCATCAAGAAGAAAAGCAGAAGAACTTATTTTGCAAGGAAAAGTAAAAGTAAATGGAAATAAAATAACAGAACTTGGAGTAAAAGTGAATCCAATAAAAGACATAGTAGAATATAATGGAAAAAAAGTAAAAATAGAAACTGAAACTGTATACATATTGCTAAATAAACCTATAGGCTATGTAACAACTGCAAAGGACCAATTTAATAGAGATTCAGTTTTAGACTTAGTTAAAAATAATAAAAGATTAGTACCAGTAGGAAGATTAGATATGTATACTTCAGGTGCTTTAATTCTTACAAACGATGGAGATTTTGTATATAAGGTAACACACCCAAAACATGAAATAGAAAAGACATATACTATAACAATTATTGGAATCGTAACTAAAGAAGAAGTAGAACAATTACGAAAAGGTGTTAAAATTGAGGATTATATTACTAAACCAGCAAAAGTAAAAATTTTAAAGACAGATGAAGAAAAAAATCAGTCAAGGTTAGAAATTACTATTCATGAAGGAAAAAATAGGCAAGTAAGAAAAATGTGCGAAGCAATAAATCACAAGGTTTTAGCATTACATAGAAGCAAAATTGGTAATATTACAGTAAAAGATTTGCCACTTGGAAAATGGAGATATTTAACTGATAAAGAAATAAAAGATTTAAAATAATTTATGTTACTATTTACAATTAAAAAAAATATTTATATAATAAAATAAACATAAGAAAAAGGAGATAAAATAAACAAATGAATACAATAAAATTTGTGCCAGAAGGTTGGAATAATGAAATAACTACAATAAACAAAGGAAATGTTAAACAATACATACAAAAAGGAGAAATACTGCAAGGACTAGTAAAAAAATGTGATGAACAATACAATTTGCATATACAATTTGAAAATGGGCTAAATGGAATAATGCCACGAAGTGAAATAGAAGCAATAAACTTAGAGAATAATGGACTACCAAAAGAAAATTTATGCACAGGAAAAGTTCATAAATTTGTACAATTTAAAGTAAAAGAAATTGAAGAAAATAATAATATAATACTATCAAGAAAACAAGTCCAAAGTGAAGCATTAAACTGGGTTAAAAATGACTTAAAAGAAGGAGAAATAGTAACAGGCATTGTAAAAAACATAAAACCATATGGAGCATTTATCGAAATAGGTGGAGGAGTTGTAGGATTAGTACATATAGAAGATTTATCAGTTGCGAGAATAAAAACTCCATATGAAAGATTAAAAATTGGACAAAAAGTTGATGTTGTGGTAAAATGTATAAATAGAGATAATGGAAAAGTAATACTATCACATAAAGAAATATTAGGAACATGGGAAGAAAATGTAAAAAGGTTTACAATAGGTAGTAAAACTAAAGGAATAGTAAGAGAAACAGAAAAAAATAAAAATGGTATATTTATAGAATTAACACCAAACTTAGTTGGAATGGCAGAATATCAAGAAGGTTTACAATATGGGCAAGATATAAATGTTTTTATAAAGAAAATAGATAATAAAAAGAAAAAAATAAAACTTGTAATTGTTTAACATTTAAAGTTAACAGTATAAGTAAAGGAGGAATAAAAAATGGTTGAAGATAGCCAAATTAAAGCACAAGTATCACCTTTTGCAATAAGAGAAGGAGAAATAAAAACATTTGATGGAAAAGATGGATATGTTTCTATGAATCAAATTGTACATAAAATAAATATAGGGCATATTACTGAAATTCATTTTGCTATATTAGATTTAGTAAATGAATTTGAATTTATTACATCAAGACAACTATATCAAATGCTTGAAATTAAAGGAATTGATCCTAAATCTCAAGATAAATTAAATAATAAATTAGAACAATTAGTAAAATCAAAAATATTAACAAGATATTACTTTACATCTGATGAAGGAAAAGGAATATACAGAATATATTGCTTAGAAAAAATGGGAAAATATCTATTAACATCAAAAGAACTTGAATGTAAATGGCAACCATCAGATAATACAAAACCAGTAGGAATGATTAAAAAAAGACTAGCTGGAAACCAAACACTAATTGCATACTTGAGAAAAGTAAAAGCATTTGATAGTTACACAGTAAAACCTGCAATAACAGCTAAAGTCGCTGGAAAAGTATTTAAAGCAACAGGTGGATCTGTAAAATTAACAAAAAATAATAAATCAATACAATTTTTATTTGAAGCAGTAAGAAGAGAAATAGACTGGCAGAAGAAATTAGTTGAAAAAATGAGATTATATAAAGATTTTTATGAAAATTTTGTACCAGGAGATTCAGGCTATTCTACTTTACCACAATTAATTTTAATATGTGAAGATGAAAAACATATGGCAGAAACTTTTAAAGAAATAGTTACAAATCAACTAGAAATATCACAAATAAAATTATATTTTACAACAGATTTAAGGCAAAACAAAGAAACTTTAGAAGATACATTAGCAGAATTTAAATTAATAGATGGAAAATATAAAATGGAAAACGTAGAACTAAAATTACTTGGAATGTAACCAAAATAAAAAGACTTAGCATATTAAACTAAGTCTTTTATTTTGTTATACACTATTTGTTCTATAAAAATAAACGAGTAAGACCTATAATTATAAGCAAAATACCAGAAATAGTAGAATAAATATTTTTAGATAATTTAGTAAAAGAACGTAGCTTTCTACCAAGAATATTTCCAAATTGTAAAAAAAGTAATTGAAAACTACTAATAAAAATAGG
>CARBKU010000118.1 GCA_948946035.1 uncultured Clostridia bacterium | reverse complement strand
TATACAAAAAATTTAAAATTTCCTCTTGCTGTTTTAACTTATTACTTACCAAAACTGTCTTACAATTTGTTTTACTTAACACTTTATTTATTTTTTTCGCTAAGTTTTGTGCTTTTTTATACGTAATTTTCTCATCTTCTAAAATTGGTAAAATAATTTTGTCCTTTTGTAATTTCACAATATTAAACATACTTAATAAAAAATTAGGCTTGTCAGTCTCTTGAATATAATACAAAAAAATCACTTCCCATCTGTTTTATTTAACTATATGAAAAGTGATTATAAAATATTCCAAATATAATAATTTTATAAAATTATATCTCTTTTTAATAAATTATTTGATACCACTCCTGTACCAATAAATATATTTTTATTATATATACGATAAATCCCATTATGCTTGTCTTGTGTCAAATTTACTCCATTTAAGAATAACGCTAGTTTCTTTTCAGATAATTGTATTTCTGGTTTTTCTATAAAGAACTGTTCTAATGTAATAATTATTTTTTTTATCCATTCCATATCTTTTTCATGCTCTTTTAACTCATCTACTGATATACTTTTTTCAATATTAAAATCTCCAACTTGTATTCTTTTTAATTCTAACATATATCCTACTGTTTCTAATTTAGTAGCTATATCTTCACATAGACTTCTTATGTATGTCCCTTTTGAACATTTTACTTCAAATTGAATTTGTTTTTTATTTTCATCTATTTTTAATAATTTTATATCATAAATTTCAATTTCTCTTGGTTGTACTTCTACTTTTTCCCCTTTTCTTGCATATTCATAAAGTTTTTTTCCTTTTACCTTAATTGCAGAATAAATTGGAGGAATTTGTTTTTGTTTTCCTTTAAAAGTTTTTAACACATTTTCTATATTTTTGTCTTGCAAATTTTTTTTTTCTACATTTCGCTCTTCAATTATCTTTCCTTCGCTATCTGCTGTTTCTGTTTTTTTTCCTAATTGTAACACTACTTGATATGTTTTATTATGATTAATTAAATATTTTGAACATTGGGTTCCTTTTCCTATCAACAATGGTAATACTCCTGTTGCCATTGGATCTAATGTTCCTGTATGTCCAACTTTTTCTTTAAATATATTTTTTACTTGATATACAACATCATGTGATGTACAGCCTTTATTCTTACTTACTATTATTATGCCATCCATTTTTTTCTCCATCTAAATTTATTTAAGAACTTTTACCACTTCTTTTAAAATTTTCTCTTTTACTTGTTCAAGATTCCCTTGAATTAAAGCACCTGCTGCTCTTGGATGTCCTCCACCTCCAAAAAGTAAACAAATATCTGAAACATTTACATATTTTCCTGAACGCAAAGAAATTTTATACGCATCTTGTTCCTCTTTTTGTCTAACAAAAATAGAAACTTCTACACCTTCGATATCTCTTCCCATTTCAACTAAACCTTCATGATCTCCTGGTTCTGCTCCTACTTCTTTTTCATCCTCACTATTTATATACGTAAATGTTACTTTTCCATTTTCTAATAGTTCCATTCTATCTAAAACTCTTCTTGTTAATTCAAAATTTCCTTTTGTTTTTGTTCTTAATGTTCTTTTATAAATATCACATGTATCAACACCTTTGCGTATTAATTCTGCTGTAAATTCAAATGTTTCTGGATTAATTCCCCTATATTGAAATCCACCTGTATCTGTAATTATTCCAGTCATTATACAATTCCCTATTTCTTTTGTTATATCAAACTCATAATAGCTAAACATACCAGCTAATATTTCGCAACATGCTGGAGACACAGGATTTACAAAGTTTAGGTCTCCATACATTTCATTACTACTATGATGGTCTATAACTATTGTTTTTTTAGCATTTTCAAAATATTCACTTTTAGCAAGTCTTTTTAATGTAGCACAATCAACAGATATTGCTAAATCATAATTTTGTACATTAGAGCTATCTTTTATTTGATTTGTTTCTGGTAAAAAATTAAATAACCTTGAATATTCTGGAATAATTACATCTGCATTTTTTCCTATTTTGTTTAACATTAATTTTACAGCTAAACTACTTCCAATTGCATCTCCATCTGGCGATTCATGTGTTAGTATTACTATTGTTTCTGCTTTTTTTATTTCTTTTAATATTTCATCTAAAGTCATTTTATTCACCTTCTTTTTTTGGCATTATATCTTTTAATATTGCATCAATCTTAGTTCCATATTCTATTGAATCATCTAATTCAAAAATAATTTCTGGTGTATTTCTCAAATTGACCCTTTTTGCTAATTCTGAACGAACAAATCCAGATGATTTTTTTAGTGCTACTAATGTTTCTTTTATATTTTTTGAATTTAAAATACTTACATATACTCTTGCATATTTTAAATCATTAGTTACTTTTACTTTTGTAACACTAATCAAACCTGTCGCATTTGGATTTTTTAGCTCATAACCAATTATTTGACTTAATTCTTTTCTATACTCTTCTTCAATACGTCCTAATCTATTTTGATTTTCTGGCATTTTTTACCTCCTTTATCTTCCTTCATCTTTTGATATTTTTGAACTCTTTTCTTCATTCATTCTGTATCTTGGCTTTCCAATTCCTTTATTAGTATTCTTTTTTTCATATTGCTCTTTAAATTTTCTCTTTTGTTTAATCAATTACCTTTTGATTTCTTCCATAATATAAACTTCTATAATGTCTCCTTCTTTAATATCATTATAATTTTCAATTTGAATACCACACTCAAATCCTTTAGTAACCTCTTTAACATCATCTTTAAATCTCTTTAAAGTAGCTAAAGTACCATCATGAATAACTACATTCTCACGAATAACTCTAACACCAGCATTTCTTTCAACTTTTCCAGAAAGAACATAACCACCAGCAATAGTACCAACATTAGAAATTCTAAATGTTTGTCTAACCTCTACATTACCAATAACTCTTTCTTCAAATTCTGGGTCTAACATACCTTTCATGGCAGCTTCTACATCCTCAATAGCTTGGTATATAACAGAATACTGTTTAATTTCTACTTCATCTTTTTCTGCAATTTCCTTTGCCATATTATCTGGTCTAACATTAAAAGCAATAACAATAGCATTAGAAACTTTAGCAAGAGTAACATCTGACTGATTTACAGCACCAGCCGCACTATGAATTACTTTTACTTTAACATCTTCATTAGACAATTTTTCAAGAGCTTGTTTAACAGCTTCAACAGAACCTTGAACATCAGCCTTAACAATTAAGTTTAATACTTTTAAGTTTCCTTCTTCCATTTGGCTAAACAAATTATCTAAAGTAACTTTTGTTGTAGCATTTATAGATTTTTCTCTATCTTGACGTTTTCTTCTTTCAATTAAATGCTTTGCCATCTTTTCATTCTTAACTTCATAGAAAGTATCTCCAGCCTGTGGTACTTCTGTCAATCCCATTATTTCTACTGGGGTAGATGGACCAGCTACCTTTACACTTTTCCCTTTATCATCTTTCATAGCCCTAATTCTACCAATAGAAGAACCAACTACAATTGTATCTCCTACATCTAATGTTCCTCTTTGTACTAACATTGTTGCAATTGCACCTTTTGCTTTATCTAAACGAGCTTCTATAACTGTTCCTTTTGATTGCTTATTTGGATTAGCTTTTAATTCTAATACATCTGCCTCTAAAAGTACCATTTCTAATAATTGGTCAATATTTTCTCCTTTTTTAGCTGAAATTGGTACAAATATAGTATCTCCTCCCCATTCTTCTGGGACTAAGTCATATGCCATTAATTCTTGTTTTACTTTTTCTATATTACTATCAGGTAAATCTATTTTATTTATTGCAACTATAATTGGAATCTCTGCTGATTTTGCATGGTTTATAGCTTCTATTGTTTGTGGTTTTACACCATCATTTGCAGCTACTACTAATATTGCAATATCTGTTATTTGAGCACCTCTAGCACGCATTGCTGTAAATGCTTCGTGACCTGGAGTATCTAAAAAGGTAATTTCTTTTTCATTAACTTTTACTTTATAAGCACCTATAGCTTGTGTAATTCCACCTGCTTCACCTTCAATTACATTTGTTTTTCTAATAGTGTCTAATAGTGATGTTTTTCCATGGTCTACATGCCCCATTACAACTATAACTGGAGGTCTTGTTTGTAATTCTTCTTCTCTATCTTCAGAATCATCAAATAATATATCTTCTTCTGTAACTGTTTCTTTTTTGCTTGCTGTAATTCCAAATTCTTGTGCTATTAAAAATGCTGTATCAAAATCTATTTCTTGATTTATTGTTGCCATAATTCCATAACCTAGCAATTTTTTTATAACATCTGATGTTGTCTTTTTCATGTCTGCTGCTAAATCTTTCACTGTTATACTTTCTGGAATTTCAATTTCTGTTAATTGGAATATTTTTTGTTTTGTTCTTTCATCTTGGACTTTGCTATTTTTCTTTTTTCCTCTTCTGCCACGTTGTGTTGTTAAATCATAATAATCTAACATTCCACCATCTTGTTCATCAAACATATTTGATAATTTATTTGTTTGTTTAAGATTTTTTAATTTTCCTTCGTCAAAGTCACTTTCTCCGTTTCCTCTTCTTGTTTTTGACTTTTTAACTGCTTTGTTTTCATTGAATTTGTTATTATTTTTTTGTTTGTCTATTCCTCTATTATATTCTCTAACACTTTCTTTTTCGACAGTATCTACAGCCATTATATTTTTAATATTCTTTTCTATACCTTTTGCATCTAATGGCCTTTTATTAAATTTATCTGTATTATTGTTTCTATTATTATAATTACCATTTTTATTGTTATAATTATTATTTCTATTATTGTTACTATAATTATTTTTATTATTAAATTCTGTTGTTGTTTGCCTT
>CARBKU010000117.1:1389-4927 GCA_948946035.1 uncultured Clostridia bacterium | reverse complement strand
AGCAAACAAAAAACAAGATACCCATGACGATACCTTGTTTTTTATAATATTTTCCATGATTAATTCTTAAAGTATCTTCTCTTAAATGGATATTTGAGCAAAATTTACTACCATTTCTTTTATAAGAAGAACACACACATCTAAAATATTTTCCATGATTTTTATTATAGATTATTTTTGATTTACACTTTTTGCATAAAACTAGCCCTTGTAATAAATGTGGAGAAGAAGCAGTATAATTCCATTCATTTGATTTTTTATCAAGCATAATTTGAACACTATTAAAAATATTTCTATCTATAATTGGTTCGTGATTATTTTCAATAATAATATGTTGTTGTTTTGGTACATTAATAATTTTTTTCGTTTTATAATTTAATTTGCTATATTTATGTTGCACTAAATCTCCTGTATAAATTCTATCTCTAAGAATTTTAGAGATCATTGTTGTACTCCATGAATTTGTTTTATTGTTTGGATTAAAATAGTTTGTCGCTTTTCTTTTATAGGCAAGTGGTGTTAGTATTTTATTATTATTTAGATATCTACAGATTTCAGTTTTATTGTTTCCAGCATAATACATTTCAAATATTTTTTGAACAATAGGAGAGACTTCATAATCTACTAAAATGATATTTTTGTCTTTTTCATCTTTTTTATAGCCATAAGGTAAGAAAGATTTGATGTTTTGTCCGCTGGATGCTTTTGTTAGTAAGCTAGATCGAACTTTTTTTGAAATATCTTTTGCATACATATCATTAAAAACAGATTTAAATGGTGTCATATCATTATTTGTGTTATTATTGTCAAATGTATCAATTCCATCATTTAAGGCAATATATCTTACATTTTTTAATGGAAAATATTTTTCTAAATAATAACCTGTTTCAATGTAATCTCTGCCAAGTCTTGATAAATCTTTTGTAATGACTAAATTTACATTTCCAAGTTCAATATCATTGATTAAATTTTTAAAATCTGGTCTATTAAAATTTGTACCTGTAAATCCATCATCTACATATATTTTAAATAAAGTCCAACCTTGACTTTTTATATAATTAGTTAGTAACTTTTTTTGTGTATCAATACTTTCAGATTCTTTGTCTTTTTCGTCTTCTCTTGAAAGTCTTGTGTAAATTCCTACTTTAAAATAAGTAGGAGGGAAGTTATAGTCTAACTCTTGCATTTAGCCTCCTTCCTAGAGTTTAAATTTACGATAACTATTTATTTATACCTTTATATTTTATTTCATTTTTATAATTATTTAAATTCCAAAAAAAATAATTCTCATTTATCCATTCTTGCATTAATTCTGTAAGTGTTAAGCCATTTTCATTATATATATTTGTTACTTTAGTCTGTAATGTGTTTTTTTGCATTGAATCACCTTCTACATAAGTTTATGAACGAAAAAAATAAATATAAATTGTCCGAAGATAATTTATATTTATTCATTTTAGTTCAAAATGTGTTTACTTATTTTTTTATATAGTTTTGTAGTAGCAATCTAAATATTAATTGTTACTAAAGTAATTATATAATATTTTATTTGTTTTGAAAATATATACATGCAAATTTTTTAAAGGCTTATTTGTAGGTGGTTATGGAAGAAAAATATATCCACTTTAATAAAAATGTGAACAACAATTAAATTTTATGTTAAATTGATTGAAAAATATGTGAATTTATGCTATTATTATATAGTAACAGTTAGTTAAAGTAGAATACAAAAAGTTGGAGGTAGTACTTATGCAAAAACATCGGAAAGATTTACAACCATTTGACATGAAACGCCTTAATGAAATTCGTAAATTGCGAAAAGGTGACAAATGTTATTTCAGTGCAGGAGCTAATTCAAGCTTTTGGGATGAACTGGAGTGTATTCTTAAGTGTAATCCTAAAAGTCACATGTGGGAAAGAAAAGACAATGATGATGTTGTACTTGGAGAAGTGTGGTACCAGCGGGTAGGAGAATTTTACTACAAACATACAGTTCATAAATTTGAATATATGTATGTAGCATCTGAAGAATTGGTAATTGACTCACATGGACACAATGAACAGATTCATGAAGGAAAGCAAGTCAGGAAAACACGAGAATTCTATATTTTCCCTGATGGCAGAATTAAGATGTGCGGAAAAGATTGTAAGCACAGATTAATCAACGACTACGGAAAACCTATTTATGTTATTTCGCTGAAAATCTGTAGCAACGGAAACCATTAAACCAGCATATTGGATATTAGTTATCTAATACAAAACAGCATTCTTAGACATATTTGTCAAAGGATGCTGTTTTGATAATTATTACAATTCATATTCTTTTATTTCACAATTTTTTAATCCTCTATTTAAGAATTTACCATCAATTATTCCATTAAAATAACCACTAAATGCTTTTGATACTCCACTATGACCTACTATTAGTACATTTTTATAATCTTTTGTTTTTAGTTCATCTAAAAAATTATAAATTCTATTAAAAAACTCTTTAATATTTTCACTTGTACCATATTGGACAGTCGTATAATAATTCCAATATTCTTCTCTATTTGTTACTTCAAGAGGTTGTCTACTTAAACCTCCTGGATCACGTTCTTTAAGTCTGTCATCTATTATTATATTTTTATTATCAATATTAATAATATCAGCAGTATGTTTTGCTCTTGATAATGGAGAAGATATAATTAAATAATAATTTATAGCTTTAATTTTTTCTTTTAATTCTTCAGCTTGTTTTATACCATTTTTATTTAAGTCTTCATCTTCTCTGTTATATAATCCATATAAATTATGATTTACTTCTCCATATCTTCAACAAATTTTTACATTAATTTTAATCAGCCACATATCCATATCAAAACACAAAACAATATACACACTTAATTTTGTAAAAATCCATTTTCCTGTATCATACCCTTTAAACTCCAAACAACTTTTTTTGAGTTTTTATTTATTTTTAGCATATTAGAAACCTCTCAAAATATCCACTTTAAAGATACCAAAAAAAGCCCCAAGTGGATATATTAAAGGTATCCATTTGAAGCCTATTTTATAGCCACTTTAATAATAAATATGGATATAAAAATTGTATAAACAAATAGTTCCTCCAAACAAAACGAAAACTGGCCTTGGGAAAGGGGGAATTTTTAATGTGGACTTATAATAAAACTTTGCAATATCCAATTAATATTAAATGTACAGATCCAAGATTAGCAAAAGTAATTATTTCTCAATATGGTGGACCTGATGGAGAACTTGCTGCTTCTTTAAGATATTTGTCTCAAAGATTTGGTATGCCAGACCAAAAATCTAAAGCTATTTTAAATGATATTGGAACAGAAGAATTAGCTCACTTAGAAATGGTTGGAACTATAGTACACCAATTAACAGATGGAGCTTCTATTGAAGAAATTGAAAAAGCTGGATTAAGTGCATATTATACAGATCATGGGGTGGGTTTGTAATATCTCCTAATCCTGCTTATTTAATTTACATTTATTATATAATTCTTTTGTAATTTCAAATCCATAATATT
>CARBKU010000117.1:0-1379 GCA_948946035.1 uncultured Clostridia bacterium | reverse complement strand
AAAAAAAATATATTTATTGTAATTGCATTTCCTTGTATAAATGGATTTAATTTTAATAATTCATAATGAAAATTTATAATATGATTTAATATATTTTCTTTTTCTATTTTAGAATAATCAATATTCTTTTCTTTATTAAAAATTTCAAATAAATTTCTTTTTATAATATCACTTCTGTAACTGCCTGCAAAATCATAAATAGCTTTAAATAACTCTTTATGAATGCTTTTTAATGTTATTGGACTAAATCCAAAACTTTGGCTACTTAATATAAGTGCAATTCTATTTATTATTATCGGATTGTCCAATTCTTTTGTTAAATCAAAAGCAATATCTCTATAAGTATTCTCGTATAATGAATTAATGATACTATCTTCAATAATATATTCTGATTTCATTTTTTAAATCTCCAATATTTTTTATTCTAAACATTTAAAAATTATATTTGCTAAATCTGTGGTATCAATAACTGATTTTATACTTGCATTTAGTAGTTCAATAGGTGATACAGAATTAAAATTTAAATAATAGCCATTTTTTAGAGCTAATTGTCTTATAAATTCTCTAGTAGTTCTTCCGTTTCCTTCACGGAAAGGATGTAAAACATTTAATTCAGCTGTATAATAAGCTAACTTTTCAGCTAATGTATGTTTATCCAAATTTTGCAAATAATTTTCTTCTTTTAATTTATCTAACAATTTATTTAATTCACTTTCTATATATTCCCATTCAGCAAATCTAAAATTATCTTTAGCAATATTTTCTGTTCTAAATTGTCCAGCAAATAGATATATTTCATCAAAAAGGAATTTGTGTATATTTGAAAAATGGTTTATATCAAAGTTTCCAGTAATTCCTTGCTTTTCAAGGCTTAACAATTTTAAAGCGACTGTGGATTTTTCGTATTCTCCTAGTAAATTTGAATCTTTTATATCTAATTTATTTACTAAAGTATTAGTTCCTTCATAGCAATATATAGAATTTCTTGCTTCATACATAAATTTTATACCTTTCTTAAAATCATATTTTTTATTAAATTCATCGCTTCTTCCATTGATATTTTATCATCAGCAAAATCTTCTAATAATTGAATATCACTATCATTTAATTTTTGATTTTCAATAGCCATAGTAGCTTTTATGTTGTTTATTATTTTATTTTTTTCTTCTTTTGGCATACTAATTGCCTCCTTTTTTATTTAATTCCAACTACTCTTTTATTATACCATAAAATGCTTTAAATTACTATACTTTTAGCCATTTTTGTTAACAAAATTTTTCCTAAAAATTCCAATGAATTACAACATCTTGTGAATTTGCTTTTTTGTCTTTTTCTCCAATTTCAATATAATCTATGAAACTATTTACAATATCATAATT
>CARBKU010000116.1:3842-4953 GCA_948946035.1 uncultured Clostridia bacterium | reverse complement strand
TTTTTTTTTTTTTCTTCCTTCTTTTCTTCTTTTTCTCTCTGTTCTTCTAATTGTTTTTTTACAATTGCTTCAGCTTCTGCTATTTTTATTAATTCTGCTTGTTTTTTTATAAATTCAGTTTTTAAAATAAATATTGCTGCTATTAAATATATTGCTGCTACTGATACATACATAACTTCAAAATATTCCATGTTAAAGTCTATAAATATATTACTACCTACATATAACATATTTAATATAGCGGATAATGTAAATGCATATACTGACATATTAAATATTGCTACATATCTCATTTTTATTTTTGCTATCCATGATGCTATATATCCAAATATGCTTAAAAATAATGCATTTGAAGTTGTTGTTAAAAAATACATGAAAAAACTATAAACAAATACTGTAATAAATACACTTACATATAAACTTGTAATTTTTGAACTATTTGCATAATTTATTAAATCTTGTTTGTTAAATTCTTGTATTCCCATTTGATTTAAAAGTTCACTATAGTTATAATTTATTGTTCCTACAACAGCTTGATTTTTTAAAATAACTTTATCTTTTAGTATAATTATTCCACTGCCACTTTCTGTTATTTTATTTATATATTGATTTATTTTACTTTCTTCTTCTGTTTTTGTATCTATTATTGTTTTTCCTAAAATAGTTTCTTCATTTTCTATTGTATCTTTTGAATCAACTTTTAATTTTCCTTCTTTATATGAAAAGTCTGGAAATTCGTTTTGTAAGTAATTTATTCCTTCTTGCACCATTCCATGTGTTTGATATATTATTCCTAAACAAAGAACAATTGCAAGTATAGCTGTTATTTTTGCTAAATAAGAAAGTGCCTTACCAAATCCTTGTGCCGCCATTTCTGGATAATCTTCTATTTCTACAATAGATGACCATACTTTTTTAAAAAATCCCATTTTATTTTTTTGTTTTTCTTCTGTATTTTGTTTTGGCTCGTTTTCTTCACTCATCACCTATACTCCCTTCTTAAGCTAGAATCTATAAATTTTGGATTTATTTCAAATATAGCTTTATCTCCTATATTTACATCTTTTTCTGTTATATCACAAACTACATGATATGTACCAATTCTTCCTAA
>CARBKU010000116.1:2982-3832 GCA_948946035.1 uncultured Clostridia bacterium | reverse complement strand
ATTTGACAAATTTATTCCATTCATATATCCACAAGGAATAATTGCTACTTTAGTATCTTTTTTTGTTGTGTATGTGTTTGAATACCCAATATTAAATCCTTTTGGCAATTCTTTTATTTCTGCAACTTGTGATTCTAAATATGCTATTTTTTTTAAGCCCAATTTATTTTTAAATGCTAATCTTCCTAAAAAAGCTGAACCTATTCTTACAGCATTTAAATGCATATTTTGAAACTTTAGTGTCGCTGATGAATTACATATATGCAATATTCCAGTTTCAATGTCATTCATTTTTAATACTTCTATTATATTAATAAATCTTTCAAATTGCTTTTTAGTGTATTTATCATCAAAAAAACTGATAGAAAAATGTGAAAATGTTCCTTCAATTTTTACATTTTTTAAATCTTTCATCACTTGAATTATTTCTTCTGGTTTTGTATATATAAATCCGTATCTACCAAAACCAGTATCAATTTTTAAATGTGCTTTTATTTTTTTGTTTTTTTCTTTTCCAATTTTATCTACTATTGTTGCAGTTTCTTTTGAACCAATTGATACTATAATGTTATTTTTTATTAATGTTTCCACATCTTTTTCTATTGCTGTGGATGATAACATTATTATTTCTTCTTCTATTCCCGCTTCTCTTAATTTTAATGCTTCTTCAATTGTAGATACTGCAAAAGTGGATATTCCCTGATCAATTAATATTTTTGTATATTCAATAATTCCTAATCCATAACCATTTCCTTTTACAACAGCTATTATTTTTACTGGATTTCCTTTATCATCTTTTCCACTTTTATTAATATATTCTTTTATTTGTTTAATATTATGTTTTAAATCT
>CARBKU010000116.1:0-2972 GCA_948946035.1 uncultured Clostridia bacterium | reverse complement strand
TGATTACTAAAGTATTCAATTTATACTCCTTTTTCTACTTTTTCATTTTCATTTTTAATTGTCTTAGTGTTCTAAATGCTTTTTCTGAAAATCTATATAATTTGTATATTAATGGCTTAAATGGTAAATAAACTTCTCCTATAAATTCTGTAAAAGTTGCTCCAAATCCTTGTTTAAATCTATATAGTCCATATTGAGGGTGAGTCTCATCAACTACTCCTGATACCCCTCTAAAGTCATATACATCATCGTTTCTAGCTATTGCCATTTTAATCATTTCCCATTGTAATAAATAATTTGGCATTAGATTTCTATTTTGATTACTACTTGCTCCATATAAATACCATGTTTTATTTCCATAAAAAATTGGTATTACTCCTGATATTGGCTTGTCTTCGTAATATGCCATTAATATTTTCATATGTTTTGGTCCTAAGCAGTCATACATTTTTTCAAAATATTCTAGTGGTCTAATAATAAATCCATCTCTTGAACCAGTTTCTATCATAATTTTATGAAAATCTTTTAGGTCTTCTTTTGTTCCTTCTTTTACTGTTACTCCTTTTTTTCCTGCTAATCTTATATTATATCTCCATTTTTGTTTAAATTCTGCCATTACTTCTTCTTCTGTTTTGCCTTTTATATCTAATCTAAATACGTATCTTGGTTGAATTTCGTCTTTAAAGTCTTTTGCATCATCTTTTATTTTGTAACCTAAATTTGTTACTATATCTCTAAAATTTTCGTCACTACTTAATATATCTGGCTCCATTCTTAATACTATTGCTTTATATTTTTTTGCTAATTCCCTTGCTCCCTCTGTTAGTTGTTTCATTACTGAAATGTCGTTAATATCACATACTGGTCCTCTTGATGAATACATTATATTTCCGAAAATTGGCATTTTTCTAATCCATACACATAGTGACCCTATAATGTTTTTATCTTCATCTTCTGCCAATATTACTTCTGGTTTCCAGTTAGGCTTTTTTACTTCTGCCCATTCTAATGATTGCTGAAAATTGCATCTTTCATGACTTTCTAAAAATTTTTTATATTCTTGTTTCGATTCTTCATCACTTACGAATCTCATTTATTTTCTCAGTCCTCCTATTTTATTATTTACAATATATTGGTATTTTACACTAAAACACAAAAATTTACAAGTCATTTGATAGATTTAAGTTTCCAACTGTTACTAGATAATGGTTTTTAGAAAAAAATAGGAGCTTTCACTATAGAATGAAGGTCCTTTAATAATCAAAATGCAAATATTTTTTTCTGACCCATAAATATATTTTTTAGGGTTTCATAAATATCCATATTTTGTTTCTTACATGTATCTATTATACTTATTGCACTACAATAATACTTAGAAAATTTTAAATTTCCAAATCCTCCTGCAATTTTTAATTTTGTTTTTATTTTTCTTAATCCTCTTACTGCTAGATTATTTGTAAAATCTATTCTAAAATCTGTTAAAAATCTTAGGTGGTCATCTACATATCTCTTAGTCTTGATTTTAAACATCTTTCTGTATCATAATATTGGGATCTTTCTTTTGTATATTCTTTATTAAATTCTTCATCCCATTTGTCTAGTAATTTTAGATATTGCTCTTTTGCTTCTTCATATTCTTGTTCTGCAAAACTTGTTTTCCCTTGCATTTTATATGCATCTACTTTATCTCTTAGCTTTAACATGTAGTCCATATATTCCTTTATAATTTCTCTTTTATGAACTTCATATTCTGCTTTGCAATATCTTAATATATGAAAATTACACTCTGCTTGTTTTGATTGTGGGAATGATAAATGGATGGTATTATGGTCGTGACATACTGTTCCTACATATCTATCTAATATTCCCATTTTTTAAAAACTATCTAGTGTTCTGTTTACAAAAGAATCTACTAAGCTTAAATCTTTTGTAAATACTCCTATTGCACTGCATAGCTTTCCATTTACTGTTATTGGTGTTTCACCTTCATTTATTACTGCTTGCTTTAATATTTCGTTCTTTATTTTATTTAAAGTTGGTTTACTTTTCTTACTAAACCATGCCATGTATTTCCAACTGTTCCTTGACACATTTTTATTTTATTAGCACTTAATAAACCTAAAAGTTCTGTTACTTTTTGGTTTGGCATGTTACAGTATGAATTCAAGTATACTACTAATGCTTTTATACTTTCATCATAATTGATTATACTATTTACATTGCTTGGAAACTTTGGTAAATATTTTTTATTACAACAAGGACATTTTGTTTTCTTTCTGATTTTACACGATTATTTTGACAACCTTTTTAAAGCCATTGGTTGAAGATGGTTTACAACTATTACTACTGTCCTTTTTTAAGCTGATTCTCGCAAGTTCGAATTTTTCTTCGTATATTTTTAGTTTTTTTTTGAGTTTTTATTTTCTATTCTTAAGTTTTCACATTGTCCTCGATAATTGTTTTTATCTAAGTCATGTATTACTTCTGCTTGTCGTTTGTTTTGAACTTTTAGTAATTTGTTTTCTTTATCTTTTAGTTCATTTTCTTTTTTTTTGTTCTAATAACTCTTTATATTGTTTTTCTGAATAAATCATGTAAAATCACCTCTTTTCTTTATGAGGTAATTATATACTAAAATAGTCAAAATGTCCAATTTTCAAGTGTTACAGAAATATTACACGCATCAAATTAAAGCATAACAATCTTTTATTTTTTGCACTTTTCAAGAAGAAACACATAACAAAAAAATCACGTATTTATTAATATTACTTAAATTAACGTGATTTCTATTTTTGTATTTCTCATTATCAAAATATTTTTACAAAAAATTGTATTACATTTTCATTACAACTACTGGGTTTGATAGATTTTTTTATTAAAAACCATTATCAAGTAACCTTTAGTCCTGGAAAATTTTCAGGGAAATTTAATCATATTACAAAAATATTACAAAGAACTACAATAATATGCTA
>CARBKU010000115.1:3119-4954 GCA_948946035.1 uncultured Clostridia bacterium | reverse complement strand
GATTACTCTCATATGAAAACCCCTTATATTCCCTAAACTTTAATTATTATAAATATTGCAATTTACGACAATATATAATAAAATAAAAAGCGTAAAATAATAGATTATAAATAATGAGAAAAATAAATATCAAAAAAAGTAAAAAAGTTTTTTTAGTTAGACTACTAAAAAAGACAAAAACCACGAAGGACAAGTAGTAAAATAAAGCCTATAAAAAATAAAGAGGTGGTAAGGATGTTTCAAAATATTAACCAAGATACAATAGATATAAAAGACAAAAATATAAGTGAAAATGAAGAAAAAAACAATATAATTACAAATATATTTGCAAAAAAAAATATAATATTGTATATTGTTTCATTTATGCTATCATTAGTTGGAGTAAGTGGGGAATTTTCAATATTTAGCATAAGCATTTTAGGTGCATGTTTTGCCTCAGAAATTCCAACATTAGGAATTATAATAGTATCATTAATTGGAAATTTAATTAAATATGGTACAGGAGGAGCATTAGGCTACTTTTTAACTTCTATAGCAATGATAATTACATTATTTGTATTTAAACCTAAATACAATGAACAAGAAAGAAACGAAAAAATAAAAATAGGGAAAAATATAGTTATTGCAACATTACTAATTCAAATTATAAAACTTGCAATGTCACATTTTACTATATATGATTTATTATCAACATTTACAATATCAATAATAGCATTAGTGTTTTATAAAATATTTGTAAATTCAATAGTAGTATTGCAAGAATTCAATAAAAATAAAGCATTTTCAATAGAAGAATTAATAGGTGCAAGTTTATTAATGGCTATTGCTGTAGGAGCATTTGGAGAAATTGGAATATACGGATTTAACTTAAAAAATATTTTAAGTATACTAATTGTAATGGTTTTAGGATGGAAAAATGGAATTTTAGTAGGAGCAACATCAGGAGTAACAATAGGCGTAACTTTAGGAGTTATAACAGGTTCAGAGCCTATAATGATAGCAGCATATGCAATATCAGGAATGATAGCTGGAATATTAAACAGATTTGGAAAATTAGGAGTAATAATAGGGTTTGCTTTAGGAAATATTGTACTTGCATATGTATCAAATGGATACACAATAGAATTAATACATTTTAAAGAGATATTAATCGCATCTATAGGGCTATTAGCAATACCAAAAACTTTTAAATTAGATTTAGAAGAATTTGTAGGTAATTCTAAATTTTTACCAATAATGCCAGACAGAGCATTAAATAATAGCCAAGAAATGATAGAAAACTTAAATAATGTATCAGAAGTTATTCAGGAAATGGCTACATCATACAAAGAAGAAAGTAGTCAAGTAATAACAAATGGAGAAGATAGTGCTACACTTAGAGAAGCAAATAAGCAAATATTTATAGCTGAATTATTAAACAATTTAGAGCCATATACTGACAACATGTTATATGAAGACATAGCACAAGTCGATGGAGAAATTATTGATAAAATTTTTACAAGACTTTTAGACAAACAAGAAATTGATAGAAAAGACATATTAGAAGTATTTGCAGAATGTAATAGTTATATTGTAGGACTTAATGATAATGAAATAAGTGAATATTTAGAAACTACCATAAAACAAATAATTCGTGCAATAAACTTATCATATAAAATTAGTAAATCAGACTTTGTATGGAGAAAAAGAGTACAACAAAACAATATAAACATGGGAAAACAACTAAACCATGTATCAAAAGCAATACATAATTTAGCAGATGACATACAAAAAGGAATAAAAATAGAAGAAAAATATCTAAAAGAAAAATTTGAAATCAGAGAAATATTAAGACA
>CARBKU010000115.1:0-3109 GCA_948946035.1 uncultured Clostridia bacterium | reverse complement strand
ATAGAAATAGAAGATATATCTTTGAAAAAAGAACAAAGATTTATAATAGAAATCTATTTAGACCATGTAATAGAAACATCTAAAATAGAAATAATAGAAAAGATTTTATTACAAGTATTAAAAGAAAAAATAGTATTAAATAGTGACCTAACTGTAGGAAATAAATTAAGTTTCATATCAGACGACAAATATGTTATGGCATTTGGAAAATCAGAAGTAGTTAAAAACAATGGTAATGTATCTGGTGATAGCATGCTAAACATAAGATTAAAAGATGGAAAATATTTAGTGGCAATTAGTGATGGAATGGGCAGTGGAAAAAATGCGAAAGAAAGTAGTAGCCAATGTATAAGACTATTGGAAAATTTATTACTATCAGGATTTGAAAAAGATATATCATTACAATTAATAAATAGTGCATTAATTAGTAGAAATAAAGAAGTTTTTTCTACAATGGATATTGCAATAATTGATTTATATATGGGAACAATAGAATTAATAAAAAGTGGAGCATGCCCTACATATATAAAAAATAAAAACAAAGTAAAAATTATTAAATCTAATTCATTACCAGCAGGAATTATGGACGAAACTGATATTCAATCATTTGATAAAGATATATGCTCTGGGGATATAATGGTTATGTGTACAGATGGTATATTAGATTCAAATGTTGAATATAAAAATAAAGAATTATGGATTAAATATATGCTAGAAGATATTGAAACAAATAATACCCAAAAAATTGCAGATTTGATATTAAATGAGTCTATAGATAATAATTATGGAAATCCAAAAGATGACATGAGTATTGTGGTATGCAAATTTATGAAAAAAGAAGAACAAAAAGTTGTTACTATTCACAGTTTAATTAATTAGATAACAAAAACTTCTAATAAAAAATATTCAAACAAACTCAGGACGAGCTAATCATCACAGAAATTCTAAATTCATTTTTTGGCACCCTTCCACAAAATGTGAACTCTTTCCAAAAAATGAATTAAGAATTTCTAGCTTGATTACTCTACATTCGTTTAATTTTCCATTTTTCATTAGAAGTTTTTTATTAATTTACGTTAGCTGTGAATTGTAACAAAAAGTTGGCAAACTGCCAATTTTTTTATTGCAATTTATTGCTAAAAACTACAAAATATGATATAGTTTTACATATAAAAAGGAGGCATGAAATTGAATAGAGGAAGAAGATATGAAGAACGAAAATTAAACCTAAAAAAGGTTTTTGCAGTATTCATAGCAATTGTAGTTTTAATTATGTTTATATTCATAATAAAAGGTATACTAACCAAAGACAGAGAACAAGGAAAAATAGTAAGCACTGATTATTTTGTATCATATCAAAATAATAAATGGGGAGTAATCAATTCAAAAGCTGAAAATATTATAGATCCATCATATGCAGAAATGATAATAATACCAAACAGCAAAAAAGATGTATTTATATGTACATATGATGTTAATTATGAAACAGGAGAATATAAAACAAAAGTACTAAACAACAAAAATGAAGAAATATTTACAAATTATAATAAAATAGAAGCAATACCAAACAATGACGAAGGAAACAATTTATGGTATGAAGAAAACGTATTAAAAGTAGAAAAAGATGGAAAATACGGATTAATAGATTTAAATGGAAAAGAGTTAGTAGCTTGTGAGTATGAAGAAATAACAGCAGTAAAAGGAATAAAAAATGCATTAAAAACTAAAAAAGACGGAAAACAAGGAGTAATAACTGATGACGGAAAAGTATTGCTAAAACCACAATACAATGAAATAGAAGCCTTAGGGAAAGACAACAAATCAGGTTTTATTATACAATCTGAAACAGGGAAATATGGAATAGTAGATTATTCTGCAAATTCAATATTAAGCACAAATTATGATGAAATTAGTAAAATATATGGTAATGATTATTATGTTGTAAAAAAGAACAATAAACAAATTTTAGTAAAAAAAGGTGACGAAGAAGTACTAACAAGTGGTTTTAACGAAATAAAGCAAGTTTTAAAAACATCAGAAGGACAAGTTATTTTTACAATTAATAATTTATATGGTGTAATGAAAACAACAGGAGAAGTATTAATAGAACCTACATATGAAGAACTAAAAGAAGCAAAATCAGGAATTTTAATAGCAAAATTAAATGGAAAATATGCTATTATGGACATAAATAAAAACAATAAAACAGACTACAAATATACAGACATATTTTACAATGAAAAAGCTGACATTTATACAGCCACAGATGAAACATTAAACAATGAAATACTAGACAACACATTTACTGTTAGGCAAACAGGAATAGTAACAGATGAAGATGACGAAAAAGGATATATAAAAATAAAACAAGGTGATGAATACAAATTTTACAACTTTAAGTTTGAAGAAAAAGCCGAAAAAGATATATATTCATCAAATACTCTATATATAAGTAAAAATGAAGGAAAATATGGATTTGTAGATAAAGAAGGAAAAGTGGTAGTAGATTATACATATGATGATGTAACAGAGCAAAATGCCTATGGATATGCAGGAATTAAAAAAGATGGAAAATGGGGAGTTATAGACGAAAAAGGAAATGTTATACAAGAACCAATATACAATTTGGAAGAACATCTAAAAATTGATTTTGTAGGTAGATGGCATTTAGGAAAAGACATAAACATGAATTATTATTGTCAACAATAGTAAATGATGGGGGAATAAAAAAGTGGAACTAAAGACAAATTATCAATATACATATTTCATATATCCATTTCTAATAAAAGAAACGAAATACAAAGAATATATAATAAAATTATTAAAAGATAAAGAATGCAAACTAAAGACTTTTGAAAAAGAAAAAGACTTAAAAATATACCAATATTTTTTACCAAAATGGAGAGACATATTATTTTCAAGCTTTAGTTTTGAAAACAAAAAAATAAAACAGTTAGAAGAACTACCAATAGAAACACAAGCAAACATATTAAATAAATATCCATGTAATATTTTTGAATACAACTTAGAAAAAGACATTCAAGCAAAAATTGATGATAATAAAGGAATTTATTTCCAATACTTTCTGTTTCTAACAACCCTTTTTTCA
>CARBKU010000114.1 GCA_948946035.1 uncultured Clostridia bacterium | reverse complement strand
TTTTCAACTGAATATTTAAAAAACGACCACTGCGACAGCAGTTTAGTGCAATTACAATTTATGAAGGAGCAATAAAATGAGATTAAGAGCAATAAATATATATTCTGCTTTTTTGGGAGATTTAGAAAAAACAAAGGAAAGAACAGCATTGATACGAAAAGAATCAGATTTTTTATATCTTGAATATTACAATGTGGTTAGATTTTGTAATAACGAATTTATAAAACAATTAAATGTCAGTTGTGATGAAAATGCAAAAGAGATTGCAGTAAGAGAAAAAAATTCCGATGGTTATTCAGTAATTACAATGCCTTTTAATTTTTCTTCATATCAAACTTTATCACTAGAAGAAAAAAATGCTTTCTGGGTAGAAGAAATTATAAAAGTATTTAATTTTGTATTGCCTCTAATGAAATGTGAATCAGATAAAAAAATAATTGATTTTATAGATTATCTAAAAGAAAAATATATCAAAAGATAAATTACAATTTGAAAGGAATGGAAATGATACTACTATTAAAATATGGAAATACAAATTGTTATTATATAAAAGGTAAAAATGGTAGTATATTAGTAGATACAGACTGGGCAGGAACACTACAAGCCTTTTATAGAAAAATGAAAGAATTAAATATTGAAAAAATTGATTATCTTTTAATAACACATTACCACCCAGACCACATAGGAATAGCACAAGATATAATTGATATGGGAACAAAACTATTGCTAGTAGATGTTCAAAAAGATTATATTCATAGTTCAGACACAATTTTGCAAAAAGATAAAAATATTCAGTTTAAGCCTATAAATACAGAGCCTGTAATTATATCTTGTGAGCAAAGTAGAGAGTTTTTAAATGATTTAGGGATAGATGGAGAAATAATATATACACCAGGACATAGTGAAGATAGTATTTCTCTAATTTTAGATAATGGTAGTGCTTTTGTAGGAGATTTATATGACTTAAAATCTGCAATAACATTTAATGATGAAAAGATAAATAATAGTTGGAATAAAATATTAAGCCATAATATATCAAAAATATACTATGGTCATCACGAACAAACTATTAGCAATATAAAAAAGATAGAAGATACACTAATCAATTAGTGCTAGAAATTACAATTTGAAATGGAGGTAAAATATGAGGAAGCATTATTTGGATAATATAAGAACTATTGTAATATTATTATTGTTTCCTTATCATACCTTTATGATCTGGAATAATTTTGGAACTAAATTTTATATATGGGGTGGAAATAATAATGTTTTAAGTTCCATTATTGTATTAGTAAGTTCTTGGATTATGCCAGTTTTATTTGTTATTGCAGGTATGTCTGCTAGATACTCGTTAGAAAAAAGAAATACTAGAGAGTTTGTAAAAGAAAGAATTAAAAAAATATTGATTCCATTTATTAGTGGTCTAATCCTACTAATTCCATTTCAAACTCTATATGCTCGTAAATTCTTTTTTGATTATAGTGGTGGAATCATAGATAATTTCAAATATTTCTTTACACATTTTTCTGACTTAAATGGTTATGATGGAATGTTTACTTTTGGACACTTGTGGTTTTTACTATATTTATTTATAGTTTCTTTAATAACATTATTTTTAATAAAAAAAATACCATTTAGCAAGATGGAAAGAAAAATAAAAAAAGTAAATATATTTGAAATTATATTATTATTTATACCAATTTTTATCGCATATCATATAGGAAACTTTGGAGGACAAAGTATAGGAAAATATATGTTGTTATATATAATAGGTTATTATTTATTTAGTGATGAATTTATAAAGAAAATAGTAAGTTATAAGCCAATAATTTTATCATTATTTTTCATATCACAATTTATACTTGTAATTTTATATTTTAAATATGGTTATTATGGGGATCTGCTTGTAAATTTTGTTGGATGGCTTGGAGTATTGTCTTGTATTATTATAAGTAGTTTATCTTTGGATAAAGAAAATAAAGTTACCAAATATTTAAAAAATTCATCATTCCCAATTTATATTTTACACCAAACAATTTTAGTAATAGTTGGATATTATATTTTAATGATGATAGATAATATTTTTTTACAACTATTTATGATTATTTTTGGGAGTTTTATAATAACTG
The DNA here is from genome assembly GCA_948946035.1 of uncultured Clostridia bacterium. GTDB lineage: Bacteria > Bacillota > Clostridia > TANB77 > CAG-508 > CAG-269. Next base: position 2,834 of record CARBKU010000114.1, on the reverse strand, counting down.
TATTGGTTTATGAGATTATTAGTAAAATTCCTATTTTGAAAAAAATTATAGGATGTCGTTAAATTACAATAAGTAAAGGAGATTCGAAAATGATAAATATTTTAGTTCACGGACTAGGACAAGATGAGAAAAGTTGGAATGAAGTTAAAAATCAATTAAATAATAATGGAATAAATGTAGAAACACCGAATCTGTTTTCTATGGTAAAAAATTATCAAGTAAATTATGAGAATATGTATAAAACATTTGCTGATTATTGTAATAGTTTTAATGAAAAAATAAACCTAGTAGGTCTTTCATTAGGTGGAGTATTAGCCATTGATTATATAACAGAATTTCCAGAAAAGGTAAATTCAATAATACTTATAGGAACACCATACGAAATACCAAAGACTATATTTATTATCCAAAATATTATTTACAAATTTATGCCTAAAAGAATATTTGAAGAGATGGGTTGTCCTAAAAAGGATATGATTAGTTTACTGGATTCAATGAAAAATTTATCTATTCCAGAAAAAGCTCCAAATATAAAAAGCAATACACTAATTATATGTGGAGAAAAGGAAAAAGATAATATAAATATGAAAAGTGCAAAGCAGTTAAATAAAGTTATAAAAAATAGTGAATTTAAAATTATCGAAAATGCAGGACACGAAGTAAATATTGATAATTCAAAAGAACTTGCTAATGTAATTTATGATTTTTGGAAAGATAATGAAAATGATATAAAGTAATGCAAAATTACAATTTATGTGAGTAAGTTGAAATACACTTGCTCATATTTTTATACTTATTAGCAAACAACTGTTTACAAATTACAAATAAAATGTTATAATCCTATTACATGAACTATTGTTTGGAGGTGTTAAAGTTGGATAATAAATATGAAAACATTTATATAGCTATTGATTTAAAGAGCTTTTATGCTTCCGTTGAATGTCAGGAGAGAGGGTTAGATCCATTAACTACAAATCTTGTAGTAGCAGATAATAGTAGAACAGAAAAAACAATATGTTTAGCAATAAGTCCTTCTTTAAAACAATATGGAATACCTGGAAGAGCCAGATTATTTGAAGTAATACAAAAAGTAAATGAAATAAATACTCAAAGAAAATTTAATGCTCCAGGACATAAATTTACTTGTACTTCTTATGATGATATTGCATTAAAAAAGAATAACGATTTAGAATTAAGTTATATAATTGCACCACCAAGAATGGCTTACTATATGGAATATAGTACAAAAATATATAACATATATTTAAAATGGTTCTCTTCTGAAGATATATATGTTTATTCTATTGATGAAGTATTTATTGATGTTACTCATTATTTAAAAACCTATGAAATGACTCCAAGAGAATTAGTAACAAGAGTAATTCAAGATGTACTTGATGAAACTGGAATAACTGCGACAGCAGGTATAGGAACGAATCTTTATTTATGCAAAGTAGCAATGGACATTGTAGCAAAACATACTGCTCCAGATAAGAATGGTGTTAGAATTGCAGGTCTTGATGAAATTGCTTATAGAAAATTTTTATGGAATCATAAACCTATTACAGATTTCTGGAGAGTAGGAAATGGAATATCAAAGAAGCTAGAGAAGAATGGAATGTTCACAATGGGAGATGTTGCAAAAAAGTCTGTAAAAGATGAAGAATTATTATATAAACTTTTTGGTATCAATGCTGAATTACTAATAGATCATGCATGGGGATATGAGCCTTGTACGATAGATAGTATAAAATCGTATAAACCTGTCATGAATAGTTTAAGTTCTGGACAAGTTTTGCATTGTCCTTATAATTATGAAAAGACAAAACTTATAGTAAAAGAAATGACCGAATTACTAACATTAGATTTAGTAAGAAAGAATTTAATTACAAGCAAAATAGTATTAGATATAGGCTATGATGTTAGTAATCTTTTAAATTCAAATTTAACCAGTTTTTATAATGGAGAAATAACATTAGACCACTATGGAAGAAAAGTTCCTAAACACGCTCATGGAACGATAAATATAGACCATAAAACATCATCTACAAAGATTATAACTAATAAAGTTATGGAACTATATGAAAGTATTATAAATAAAGACTTATTAGTTAGAAGAATAAATATTACTGCCTCTGATGTTGTAAATGAAGATGATTATAAAAACATTTTAAGCTATGAACAAATGGATATGTTTATTGATTATAACGCACTTGCACAACAAAGGAAAAAAGAGCAATTAGAAAAATCATTACAAAAAGCAGTTTTAAATATTAAAGATAGATATGGTAAAAATGCAATATTAAAAGGTATGAACTTTATTGCAGGTGGTACAACAATTGAAAGAAATGGGCAAATAGGAGGACATAAAAGCTAAAAAGGGAGAGTGATAAACAATGAAATATGACCATAGTTATGATGATATAATCAATCTACCACATCATGTATCTAAAAAACATCCACCAATGTCATTATATGCTCGTTCTGCTCAATTTGCACCTTTTGCTGCATTAACAGGGTATGAAGATGCAGTAAGAGAAACAGCAAGAGAAACTAATGAACGAATAGAGATAGATGATGAATTAAAATTAATATTAGATGGAAAAATTCAAATATTATTTGAAAAAATAAAAGTAAAACCAGAAGTAACTTTTACTTATTTTATACCAGATTTAAGAAAAGATGGAGGAGCTTATGTAACTTTTGAAGGAATAATTAAAAAAATTGATATGTTTGAACAAAAAATATATTTAGCAGATAATACTGAAATACCAATAAATGAAGTTATAGATATTTCAAGTGATATATTTAAAAAGTATGAATAATAAATTACA
>CARBKU010000113.1:347-4965 GCA_948946035.1 uncultured Clostridia bacterium | reverse complement strand
AATTTGCAATTTCTAAAAGAATATTCCATGCTAACACCTACTCCTCTCTTACAACTGTAATATATTATAGTTTTTGTTATTATTAAATGTTTCTGCTTGTTATAATTTTTTATTTTGTTTCAACTACTTTATAGTTATTCATATTGTCTACTATAATAGCTTGTTCATTAGATAATTTTATAAATTTATAATTGTTATAACCGCTTTCAATTTCATCAGCTAAGTTAGTATATTTTTCTTTACTGTTATAATGAGGTAAAATATAAAAATCTACTAAATTCATTGCACTACAATCACTTAATAGTGGTGCTTGTGATATATCATCTAATTTTTCAGCATAGTCAATAGATGGACAAGTAATACATGAACCTGCACTTGAACCTATATAGATTTTATTATTAGCAAACTCTATCAACTCTTGTAAAACATCTTTTATTTTTAACTGCTGTAATAAATAGAAACAATTTCCACCAGCAATAAATATTACATCTACACTATTAAACTTTTCTATAATTTTTTCTTTACTTTCTTTTGTAATATCAATATCTATTACATTAAATTTCATTTTAATAAGATCTTCTCTATCTTTTTCCATATACCATCTATCATCATCTAGTTCTGAAGCAGTAGGAATAAATCCAATTTTAGAATTTTCTTTTACATACTCTTTTATAATTTCTTTATTACTCGATAACAATATTTTCATAGTTCCTCCAATCTATCTATATTACACTAATAATATACCACCATTTACATTTACGTTTTCTCCATTTATATAATCAGCTTTATCACTTAATAAAAATATAACTACATTAGCTGTATCTTCAACAGTTCCTATTCGTTTACTTGGATTTTTCTCCGCTGTTGCTTTTATTTCTTCTTCTGAATAGCTTTGCATTCCTAATGGTGTTAAAGTTAATGAAGGACTGACAGTATTTACTTTTATGTTATATTTTGATAATTCTAAAGCACAACATTTAGTTAGCATTATTGTTGCAGCTTCACAAGTACAATATGCAACAGAATCTTCCATAGGTTTAGTTCCTAATCTTGAAGCAATGTTTATAACTCTAGGTCTATCAGATTTTTTCATTAAAGGAATTGCATTTTTTATACATTGCCATCTTGCAACAACATTTACATCTAATTCATGTCTATATTCTTCTATAGTTAAATCTTCTATTGACAATACTTTATCATAAGCTGCACAATTTACCAATCCATCCAATTTATTAAATCTTTCTTTAATTTTATTGAACATATTATCTACTTCATTTTCTTTTGATAAATCACATTTAATTAATAAAATATTATCTTTAAAATTTGATAATTGTTTCATAGTTTCTTCTGCTAATCTATCATTATGTCCATAGTTTATAATTACATTTGCACCATTCTCTAATAATTGTTTTGCAATTTGTCGACCTATTCCAGATGTTGAACCTGTTACCAAAACTATTTTATCTTTAAAATCAATATTCATATAAAAGTTCCTCCCATTTTATATTTATTCTAATTTCTCTCTATTATAATATCTGCTACTGTTAAATTGTTAGTGCTAAAAATGTTCTCCAGTATTGTATTTGCAACTTCGGAAGGATTCATAAATGTATGCTGTTTTTCTTCTGGCACATAATCTCTACTGTTTTTATAAAATTCTGTATTTATTCCTCCTGGATATACTCCAACTACTTTAACACTTGTTCCTTTATATGCAACTTTCAAACTTTCTGTATAACCTCTTTCTCCCCATTTAGTAGCACAATATACACTTTCTTGTTTATTCCCTCTTAATGCTGCTGATGACATTATATTTACTATTTTTATATCTTTTTCTTCTTTTGCTTTTAATACTTGTGTAGATGCAATAATCATACCTTGTAATCCTTTAAAACATTTTTCTATATCTTCTTTTTTGTATTCAGTTGTTATTTTAAAAGATGGTTCTCCAGCATTATTTATTAGAACTTTTATATTTCCTATATTTTTTATTTCATTAATGGTATTAGTCATAAATTTTTCATCAGAAATATCTCCACAAAATCCTTTATAATTCTCTTTGAAATCGTTATCTAGTTTGCTCATTTTTTCAATATCTTTATCGATGTTACACACTATTAGTCCTTTTTCCAATGATTGTTTTACTAATTCAAATCCTAGCCCATTTGCTCCACCTGTTATTATAATTATATCATTCATTTAAGTTTTCCTCCTTTAATACAGTATAATGAATTTGTACTATATCTTCTTTTTCTTTTACTACTTTTTCTAGTTTCAACTTATTTTCAAAATAATTACCTTTAAATAGTGGTATTCCTTTATTTAGTACAAATGGATTATAGTTTAGAATTATATTATCTACTATACCTTTTTCCATAAAAGCATTATTTATCGTTGCACCACCAGAAATAAATAATTTTTCATATTTCAATTTTTCGCATACTTTTAAACAATCTTCTATTGAATTGCAATATGTAACATTTGAAAATTCACTTTGTTGCTTATTTGTTTCACTTAAAATAATTATATTTATGTCTTTTAAATCCTTTAAATAGTCATCTCCCCAAGATAATATATTCTCCCAAGTTTTTCTTCCCCATATTAGTACATCATATTTTTTTAGAAATTCTAGCATTATCTCCCAGCCTCTATAAGATAGAAAATCCTCATTTCCATCTTCTGTTGCAATTAGTCCATTAATAGAACATGCCATTTCAACGGTTATCTTTTTCATATTCATTCTTACCTCTTTAAATATAACTTACTATATCTTCAAATGTGTCATATCCACTTTCACTATTTATGTGTCCTGCATTTGGTATTAAAATTTGCTCTGTTGCAATTTTATCTACAAAATCTTTTTCTACTTCATATTTTACATATGGATCATTATCAGAATAGAAACATATTATTTCATTTGCATATTGTTTTACATCTTCTAAGTTATCAAAATACATTGTTCTATTTACTGTATCATATTCTTCATTTATTCCTAAATAGTTGTTAAATCCACATACAAATATTAATTTCTTAACTTTTACTTTATTTTCTACTAAAAATTTGCTAACAAATACTGGTGCAATACTATGTGCTATTATTGTTGTGTTCTCATTTATTAATCCTAAATCTAAATAATATTTAAGCAATTTACTCCAATTTTTATAATTTTGATAATCTACTCCTATTGGAAATTGTGGTACATATACTGATTTTCCCTCCGATAATATAAAATCTTGTAACCAACTAAACCAATTCCCAAATGGACTTCCAAAACTTCCATGTATTATAAAATAATTCTCTTGCATTTTTAATACCCCTTTTTTATATTATAAATCTTCTTCCTCGATTAAAGGAATTATATCTATTGCTGATTCTTCATAAGGATGAACTTCTCTTAATCTTTTTAATACTTTTTTCAATATATTAATATCACATCTTGCTTCTAATTTTTCTTCTTTTACAAATTCTAATTTATTATTTTCTCCAATGTATGGATTAGCATTATCTGAAGGTTTAAAAGTTCCTATACATTTTGTTGATATAGTGCAATATGTATAATTTCCTATTATTCCTGCACCTTCATCACAAATTGCATTTCTTATTTCTTCACTATTTTCAACTGGTACAGTTACAATAATTTTTACTTTTTTAACATCAAATTTCATATTTTTAGTTTCTCAACTTTCTTTCAAATATTCTATTATATTATCTGCAAGTTCAACATCCATTCGTTTTATTGCCTCTTTGGTTACTCCAGCTATATGTGGTGTTACTATAACATTATCTCTTTTGGTATTCAATATTTCTTTATAATTTTCTGCATCAATATCTAATCCAATATTAAATGTATCATTTTCATCTGCATATTTAATTAGCTCATTCATATCTACTATTTCTGCTCTTGATGTATTTATAAAAGTAGCTGTTTTCTTCATTAATCTAATTCTATCTTTTGATATTAAATTTTTGTTTTCTTCATTTAAAGGTATATTTATTGTGATAATATCTGAATTAATTAGTAGTTCATCTAAATTTAGGAATTCTATATCTTGTTCTAATAAATCTTGATGTTTTTCTGGATTTAAAGTATTACAGTAAATTTTCATATTGAACACTTTTGCTATTTTTATTACTTTTCGTGATATTTTTCCTGCTCCTATTATTCCTATTGAACTATTATTTATATCATTACTCCTTGCTGATAGTTCTTTTTTAATTCCACCTCTCATAGCAATCTCATTTGCTTCTATAATTCTCTTTTTTAGACTTAATATCAAAGAAAAGATATGTTCTGCTACTGATATTACATTTGATGTTTGACAATTGATTATTTTTATTAAGTCTGATTCAAAGAAACTCTTATCTATATGATCTACTCCAATTGATAAAGTTGCAATTATTTTTTCTTTATCTACTGCTTTTAACATATCTTCTGTTAATTTTTCTCTTACACCTATTATTAGAATATCATAATCGTTTAATAATTTTAATAATTCTTCTTGATTAGGTCTTTCCTCACAATTTGATAGTTCTAATTGTATTCCTACATTTTCTAATATTTCACATGCTTTTTTATCTAAATCTTTAAATACACTATATGCTTTTAACATACTTCTCT
>CARBKU010000113.1:0-337 GCA_948946035.1 uncultured Clostridia bacterium | reverse complement strand
GAGAAATCCGTATTTTATTCTCGGCGGCGGACACGGCAATCCCGGTACGCGCGCCTGTGTAAACACTTACAGGGAAATTGCCGACTACGAGAGGCGGACAGGGATTTCTTTCGATTATATTTTTCACAATTTAGTTTTTCTTTTAGATATATACATTCTTGTAAATCTATATTATTTATATTTGCTAAACAAACTATGTAATATAGCACATCTTGAAGTTCTTCCTCTATTGTGCCTTTTATGGATTCCCCCTTTTTGATCCTTTTGTCTTTTCTTACAACTTCTGCAAGTCCTCCAACTTCTTAGATCGGAAGAGCGTCGTGTAGGGAAAGAGTGT
>CARBKU010000112.1 GCA_948946035.1 uncultured Clostridia bacterium | reverse complement strand
TATTAATATATTGACATTATAGCATTTATTTCCAAAAATTTCATTATAAATCCAAAAAAAGATGACATTGTATTATTTTTTTACAAATCATCTTTCAAATATGTGAAAATTTTATAATTTCTAAATTGTTGTTAGGAGGAAACCTTTGCTATTACTGAATTTTAATTTTTCGTTATAAGAGAACAAAATTGTTATGACTAAGGCTATTAGTGTTATTCCTTTGTTCTCTTTTTTTCTTTCATTTTATTTCTTCGCTTTCTTCTCTAAACTTTTTATATATCTAAACCATAAGCTTGCACTTGCTTAATCTTCTGTGTCCAATAATTTCCACTATATATGCAGGTAGATTTTATTTTTATTCTTTTTACCTTCTGTAATTTTTCTAATAATATATTAACATTTTTTACAGCAGCTGCACTATTACGTCCCCAATACCATGAATCATTATATATTTGTATCCAATCATCTTCATTTTCACTTGGTGAAAGATATATTTCTAAATTATTATCAGTTGCTGCATTTGTTATGTTTTGTGCAATTAGGCTTAATTTATATATTGTTTTCATATCTGTATATGTGTAAATTAATTCATTATTTGGTACTGATCTATTTGTTTCATACCATCCTGTATTATCATCTTCGTCAAAAGCATAATATGGAAAACTTCCCTCTTGTGTTGATACAGCTGTTACAGTTCCTCCTGGTCCTTCGTTACTAGTCATTTTTTGAATAGTAGCTGTATATTCATCAAAATTGCTTGCATATTTGCTATTTTGTATTGTTGTTAACCATTGTTCATTATTTATTATTTGCTTTTTTGAGTTTTCATTTTTTGCTAATTCTGTTATTGCTATTTCTGAATTACACATTCCAGCTTTTAATTCTTCTGAATCTTGTATTATATATTCAACTGCTTCTTTATTATTTAATATGGTACTTAATATCGAATCTTTATTATCTACTATATCTTCAATTGTATATGTTGTAGATATTCCACATTTTTTTAGCATTTGTTCAATTAAAGTTATTTTAGTGTAATTATCAAATTCATCTTCAATTTTTACCAATTTATCTTCTTCATTTTTCTGTGCTTCATCTGTTTTTTCTACTGCTAAGTTTGCTTTATTTAATAATCCATTTTCTCCTGTTAAGGTTAATATGGTTATTCCTGCTAGGATTAATAAAATTATTATTGTAATGACTAACGCTATTAATGTTATTCCTTTGCTTTTTTTTGATTTTTTTGTTTCTGGGTATTTCATCTTATGTAACTCCCTTTCTACACTTTTTTTTCTAATTATAACATTACTTGTGTTTTTTTCAATAGTTTTTCATTTTTAGTTTTGTTTTTTCTTTTTAGTAGTTTATAATAATTTTTGCAAAAAATTTATTTTACAATATCTTTTTATTTTTACCATAATAGTTATAATTAATACAGAAAAATCAGAGCAATTCGCAAAATAAAAGTGTAGTTCTTTTTATTTTTAACTACACCTTTATAAATATTATTTTTTATTTATAATAAATATACACATCATATACAGTCCAATCTGTACCAATATTCCAATTATATTTTTGTTTTCCTAACCTTAAAATCCCATTAATTTCATCATATGACTTTTCCATTATAGGTATATTTTCACCATCGACAGAATAAACAAATTCCATTTTTTTAATTACAAATACAAAATCATCTATTGTTAGTTTATCATAATTTACTTTATCAGAAAGCGAAATTGTTTGTTCATATCTTCCACTTAAATTTTCTGCTACAAGGACTAAACTTCCACTTATTGCATTAATATTTTCAGTCATTTTCTCCTTTGAATCATTCTCACTTGTTTGAATACCTCTTGAAGTTATAGCTTCTGCTATGGTTTTTTTAAATAAATTATATTCTTCTTTTAATTTTTCATACTTTTCACTACTTATTGTATTATCACTAGAAATTTCATCTCCATCTATACTTATAATTTCTAATGAACTATTTATTTCAAATTCAAAGGGATAATCTTTTAATTTTGAATAAATAGAATTATTATCTTCTACTGATATTTTATCTAAACTTGCTATTTTGCTTTCTAATTCAACATATTCCACTTCATCATCTTCACATAAATAATCTGCCAAATATTGAAGTGTTGGTAGTTGTGAAAATTCAGAATAACTTTTCGTTTGAGCACTTGTTATCTTCAATTTTACTATTTCTATCGCTGTTTGCTTATTTGTTTCTTCCTTTGCTAATTTTGCTTTATTTAATAATCCATTTTCTCCTGTTAATGTTACTATAGTTATTCCTGCTAACATTAGTAATATTATTATTGTTATAATTAAAGCTATTAATGTTACTCCTTTATTTTGCTTTTCCATCTCTTGCTTTCTCCTTTGTTTTTATTTGCTTTAATTATATGTTGAAATTCCTTCTTACGCAATAAAAGTAACCTTCTTTAGTGGCTACTTTTTTACATAATTATTGACTTTTTTATTATAGCATTAAACTTTTTATAAGTTTATCTATATTAACTTTTTCAATATCCTCTATATTTATAACATTTCCTAAATTTATACTATTTGAAAGTAAATTATCATATTCTGCCTTAAAAGTGTCATATTGATATTCAAAAAATGTTTTATACTTATCTCGTTTATTGTATATGAGTTTAAATAATGCGATGGATGCCTTTCTTCTTTTGAATTTTCTCTTTTTAATACTCTATTCCAAATTGTTTGAAAATCTTTAGCGAAAATATTAATTGTATATGTTTCATATTTATACTTAATTATTAAATTTTTTAAGAAATCTTTCCATTCACTTTTAAATGGTTTCTCTAATATTATTATTTCATCTTTACTTTGCATACACTCTTCTATTAATTTTTTGTATATTTCTATCTTTAAATAATACAGATGTTGTTTTTGTTCTTTATTTTTAAATCCTATCATATCAGATATTTTTTCACTGAGTTCATCATATGATAATAAAATTTTTCATATAAAATTTGTGCAAGAGTGGTTTTACCTGTACCACTAACACCTGTTATTATAATTAATTTTTCAAATTTTTTATCATTATTATAAAACTCCCCTAATTAACTTTTTTATATTCCATACATTTTTCTTCCAATAGTTTAAAATTACAAGCTATTGTCTTGAGAAAATTATTCTTATGCTTTGTTACAGCAATATACATTTTATTTGCCCTTTTATAAATTTCTTTTTTATTTGAATTTATGTATCTATATTCTGCTGATATCAAATTTTATATTTTTTATCACTTTCATTGTATTCTAGTAATGAAGTTACCTTTATATTATTAGGAACTGGTATCATAGCAGAAAACTTAATAATCGCCAAAGGTGTGTGCTTTCTATCAAAAACAAAAAAGAAACTAGGATTATTTTTATATTTTTTATAATGCTCTTTATATGAATATAAAGGCACAAAATATTCATAATTTTATATTTTTAATACAATACCTAAATACAGTCTACTATATCCTATTCCATCTTTATTATAACTTACATGATTTTCAAATTCACTTAAATATTTAATATAGTCTTTATCAATGGTATAAAACAATAATTCTTCCATCTTTCCTCATTTCTTATTAAAACATAAGGGGTACATTTTTTCAAATGTACCCCCATTTAAAACTGCTTATTTCTAAGGCTTAAGCATCACCTAATTTCAAATCAGTCATTTATAAGGCTTGAACTTTACCTAATTTAAAATCGTTCTTTTTTTAGGTAAGAACTTCCTATTAGTAATCTAAATAGATTACTCTTTTAGCATATTAATTATACTATCTTTTTATACCTTATGTCAATAAAATTTCATAATTTTCCATAAAAATGTTAGAACCTATTAAGACCTGTCTATTGAGTAACAAAAGGGTAACAATGTATTAATTCTAATCCATGAAAGTGCTAGTATTATTGACTTTTTTATTTTTAATCTATCTTATACATAATACTAGATATGAATTTTTCGTTTTTGCTTATTCGTTATTTTCTAAATTTATTACTTGCTTTTTTAATAAGTATACATCATAATTATTCCAGAATGTATATATATGAGAATAAGATTTTTGTATTCCAAATTCTAATGTTCCTGTACTTGGATTATAACTTTTTGTCATTACAGATATTTCTTGTCCATCATTTGTCGATGTCCAATCCAAATTTTTATTTACAATTAAAAAATCATCTATTGTTAAATTCTCATAACCTTCTATGCCTGTTACTTGAACTGTTTGACTATATCTTGTACTTAAATCTGCTTGTATTAATACCATATATGTTGCTATTCCTTCTTTGTACTTCTTTTTGGCTATTTTTTTTATATATTCGGAAATTTCTTCTTCTGTTTTTTCTACTAGTGGATTTTCTTCATTGTTTTCTATTCCATATTGTTCTACAAGAACCTTTATTAACTTGTTTTTAAAATCATCTAAATTTTCTTTTGTATTTGTTGTTAAATTTGATGTAGTTACTTTTTTTACTTTTCTTTTAGTTGCATACAAATCATATGTATTACAAAATGTCCAAGAGTTTTTGGATGCATAAGCTTTTTGTTTTCCTAATGTTAATGTTCCAGTTTGCTTATTATAAGATTTTGACATATTAGATATATCTTCCCAATCATTTTGATGTATCCACAATATATTCTTATTTCCAATAATAAAATCATCTTCATCAAAATTTTCATATCCTTCTATATTAGCTAATGAAAGCTCTTGTACATATCTTGAATTTAAATCTGTTTTTAGTAATACTATATCTGATTCTTTTCCTTCTTCATAGTTCTTTTCTTCTAGAATTTTTATATTATTTATATAATCTTTTGCTGGTTGTTTATATGATGTTTCTACTCCTAGGTCTGTTAATGTTTGGGCAATTACTTTTTTGTATTTTAATGTTTCTTCATCATAAATTTCATCTTCTTCTATTATATTTAACTTATCATCTACC
>CARBKU010000111.1 GCA_948946035.1 uncultured Clostridia bacterium | reverse complement strand
TCTTCTATTGTATTTACATTTCTTCTAAATTCACTTGAGTTTTTTAAATTTTTTGTATACCAAGCAATATGTTTTCTCATTTCTTTTATAGCAACTTCTCCCTTTTCCTTAATTGCTAAGTTTAAATGCTCTTTTATTATTTGTAATCGTTCTTTATTAGATGGTTTATTTATAATTTTTCCTGTTTCTAAATAAGTTTTTATTTCTTTAAATATCCACGGATTTCCTAAAGATGCTCTTCCTATCATAATTCCATCAACATTTGTTTCTTCAAACATCTTTTTAGCTGTTTTTGCATCAACTATATCTCCATTTCCTATTACAGGTATTGATACATTTTCTTTTACTTTTTTTATAACTTCCCAATCTGCATGCCCTGTATAAAATTCATTTCTTGTTCTTCCATGTACTGTTATGGCAGAAATTCCTACTTCTTCTGCTATTTTTGCAATTTCTATTGCTACAATATGTTCATTATCCCATCCTTTTCTAATTTTTAAGGTAACTGGTACTTTTGAATTTTTTACAACTGATTGCATTACTTTTTTTGCTAATTCTAAATCTAATAATAATTTACTACCATCTCCATTTTTTACTACTTTTGGTGCTGGACATCCCATATTAATATCTACAATGTCAGCCATTTCACTTACATATTTTGCTGCAAATCCCATGGTTTCTTCATCACTTCCAAATATTTGCATACTTATTGTTCGTGATTCTCCTTTGGTATTTAATAGTCTTTTTGTTTTTTTATCGTCATGAAAAATTGCTCTACTACTAGCCATTTCTGTGCAGAGCATTCCAGGTTCAAATTTTTCACATATCATTCTAAAAGGCAGGTTTGTTATACCTGCCATTGGAGCTAATATTAAATTATTTTTTAATTCTACATTTCCTATTTTTAATTGGTGTAAAAACATTTTCTTCTCCCCATGATTTTTTCCTCTGTCCACAAATCATTTTACAAATATTGTTTTTTGTCTTTTACTGCTTATGTTTATAAGTATTCCAATACATACAAAGTTTGTTATTAGTGAACTTCCTCCATAGCTTATAAATGGAAGTGGTACTCCTGTTATTGGTAAAATTCCCATTACCATTCCAATATTTTCTATCATATGGAATAAAAATATTCCAGTTATTCCTGTTGCAATTAGTGAACCTACTTCATCTTTTGCGGTTTTGGCTACATATAGGCATTTTATTATTAAGAATACATATAATATGATTACTGTTGCTGCAACTACAAATCCCATTTCTTCTCCTATTACTGCATATATAAAGTCTGTTGTTTTAGGATATAGAAATCCTAATTGTGTCTGGTTTCCTTTTAATAATCCCATTCCAGTGAGTCCACCAGCTCCTATTGCAAGTTTTGATTGTATGATGTTATATCCTGATCCCCTTGGGTCTGATTCTGGGTTTAAGAATATATCTATTCTTTTTTTTGCATGTTCTGGTAATATAAAATTGTATACTAATGGTGCTGCTATTATTATTAATATACTTATTATTATAATATATTTTTTATCAATTCCTGCTGCTATTAACATTAATGCTAGTGCTACTATAAATGCTGTTGCAGTTCCATAGTCTGGTTGTTTAATAATTAGTAAAATTGGTACTCCTATAATTGCTAATATGATTAGTAATTTTGTTATTTTATTTACTTCTTCTTTTCCATTTTCTTGAATTTTTGTAATTGCTAATGCTAAGAATAATATTACAAATATTTTAGCAAATTCTCCTGGTTGAAATGAGAATGCTCCTATATCAAACCAGCTTGTAGCACCATTTACTGGGGTTGTAAATAATACTGCAATTAACAATAATATAAAACCTCCATACAGAAATGGTGATATTTTTATTAAAAATTCATAATCTACCATCATTACAATTATCATACATATTATGCTAAATACTAACCATATGCATTGTTTATAAAATTCATCATGTTCTGTTTCTTGTGTGGCAGAAAATAATGCAACTAATCCTACTATACTAAGAATAATTGCAATTATAATTAGGCTCCATTCCACATTTTTAAATTCCCTTTTTCTCATTCAAACTCACTTTTCTATTTTAATTTTCTATACTGGTTTTTATTCTGATTTATTTTCCTTATCGCTTTCTTTGTTGTTTTGAGATTCTTCTTTTGTATCTTCTTTTGCTATTTCTATAGATGATACTTCTTTTTGTTTTTCTTGTTCATCAAGTTTTTTTATTTCTTCATTTATTGTCTCTTTCTTTTCTTCTTTTTTATTTTTTATTATTTTTTCTTGTGCTGGAGTATCTTTTTCTTTTTCTAGTTTGTTATCTGCTTTTTTTGTTTCAGTTTTTATATTTATTATTGGTATATTAGCATATAAGGCTGGTGCTCCATTTGTTCCATCTTCGTTTTCTCTATTTGTTAGTCTTACATCAATTTCTTTTTCATCTACATCTATATATTTTTTTATAACTTCTATTATTTCTTGTTTCATAAGTTCTAAAAAGTCAGCAGATACGTTAGCTCTATCTTGCATTAGTACTAAATGTAGCCTTTCTTTTGCTGCATCTTTTGAATTTGTCGCTCCATCTTTTTCTTCTTTGTTTCTTCTTTTTAAAAATTTGATTATGCTTTCGAACATTATTTTTTCTTACCCCCAAATTATTATTGTTTTTTAAATAGGGATTTTATTGTTGCAAAAAATCCTCTTTCTTTTCTTCCTGGAATTGTTACTTCAACTTTTTCTCCTAATATTCTTTTTGCTATTTCTATATATGCTTTTCCTGATGGTGCTTTTTTGTTTTGTATAACTGGCTCTCCTTTATTTGTTTGGGTTATTATGTATTCATCATCTGGTACTACACCTATTAAGTCTATTGCTAATAAGTCAACAATATCGTCTACGTCCATCATTTCACCTTTTTTGACCATATTAGGTCTAATTCTATTAATTACTAATTCTGGATTTCTTATTTCTGATGATTCTAATAGACCTATTATTCTGTCTGCATCTCTTATTGCAGATATTTCTGCTGTTGTTACTACTATTGCTCTACTTGCTCCTGCTATTGCATTTTTAAATCCTTGTTCTATTCCTGCTGGACAATCTATTATTATGTAGTCAAAATCTTCTTTTAGCTTGTCTACTAATTTTTTCATTTGTTCCTCATTTACAGCACTCTTGTCTCTTGTTTGTGCTGCTGGCAATAGATATAGTTCTTTAAATCTTTTGTCTTTTATTAATGCTTGTCTTAATTTGCATTTTCCTTCTACAACATCTACTATATCATATACTATTCTATTTTCTAATCCCATAACAACATCTAAATTTCTAAGCCCTATGTCTGTATCTATTAATACTACTCTTCTTCCTTCTAATGCTAAGCTTGAACCCAAATTTGCTGTAGTTGTAGTTTTTCCTACTCCACCTTTACCTGATGTTATAACTATTACTTCTCCCATATTTTTCCTCCTTAGGATTTAAAAAACACTTATTTTTAATATCTATATGATATAACGAAAATACCAAAAAGTCAAATATAATCTAGTTTAAGTTTCGGTTTTTTTATCAATTTGCAAGAAAACGAACCTTAAATAATCTGGTAATCATTTAAAATAATGTAACTCTAAATCCCACATTATACATGGCACCATTAATAGAAGTATTATTGTAAGACATTAAACTTTTTTCATTATCTAAATAACTACCACCTCTAGTGCTAACTTTTTTATCTGTAGCATTACTTTGTTGTAAAGTCAATTCTTCTACATTACCAGCTAAATCATAAATATTTAAAACACAATTTTTATTACTTGCTCCAGTAGTAAACAAAATTTGATTATTAGCTTGTTTTTCATAAATATTATTAATATCTTCATAATTTAATCCATTATCTTCAGAAAACTTACCACTAGTTACATCAAATTTAGAATCTTGATAATTTCCTAGTGTTTTAGAATTTTCTACTAATTGACTTTTAGTTTTATTCGAATTTTTTTCTATAAACTTACAAACCAAATTCCATTGAATTCCAAACAAAATACTACTTGTACATTCACTATCTTGTGGTTTAATTCCTTCTGCTAATTTTTGTGCTGTAACACAAGTTACATTATTATATACATACATATCTTTTTTACTTGCAATTATCCTATTTGCACTACTAGATTCGTTTGAATTTGTTCCTATTTCATATTGACTAATCCAAAATCCACCATTATGATAAATACTTTTTAACATTGTATTTCTCAAATTAATATATTCATTATAATTTAACCCACATCCATTTGTTAGGCTTTTTTGATAAGTAGTCAAATTTTCAGTATCTTCTGTTATATAGTTAGTACCATCTAATGCATACCATTTATCTACATATTCGTTTTGTGCATATTCTTTAGCATATTCATTTAATATGTTATACATTCCATTATAGTCTGTGTCTGTGGTTACTTTGTTTCCATCATTACTTTTTGTATATTTTTCATCTATAAAAATGTTTTTGTTAACTGGTACCCATACATAACTATTTAATTTTTCATCTTGTATAACTAGTCCATCTACTATTAAGTCTTTCCCTTTTGTTTTACTTACTTTAAATCCTTTTGGTATTATTGCAATATCTCCATTTTTATCTTTATATTGTGCTTGTATGTCATATTGTGCTGACCATTCTTCTTTTAGTTCTAAATATACAACAGTTTTGTCGCCTTCTTGCACACTTTTGTAATATCCTTTATATAAATTTACGCTTTTTATAAATTCTTCTTGATTGTCAACTGCAATTTCTGTTGGAATAGAATTTATATTTTTTGTTTCAACTATCCATTTATATTTTTTTTCATTTTCATCTTTTATTATTATACCACTTTCTTTTGTTCCTTCTATATATGCATATCCTTCAGGTATTTTTACATTTTCTACATATCTTAAGTCTACACTTTTTTTATCTTTTTCTGTATAATTTGTATAATATTTTTCGTT
>CARBKU010000110.1 GCA_948946035.1 uncultured Clostridia bacterium | reverse complement strand
GAGATACAAAGAAATATTTATATATCAGCATTTTCATAGAATAATATTAGTAAAATTATTATCTAGTAACTTCGTTTTTTTGCAAAATTGTTATAATTCACACTAAAGTATTAATTATATAATTTTTTAATATATCATCTAATTTTTTAAAATAGTATGAAAATTGAACACAAAATTAGCTCCAAGAATGGGGGCTAATTTTGTAAAAAAAACAAAACTTAAATAATAAATAAAAAAAGGAGAAAAGCTTCTAAAAATTTTCTCTTCTCTCTTTTAGTTCTATAATAAATGTTTAGTTAGTTAATAACTACTTTAACATTTTTTTATTATTTTAATTCTACAACAGCTCCAACTTCTGCAAATTTTGCTTTTAAGTCTTCTGCTTCTTCTTTGCTTACTCCTTCTTTAACTGTTTTAGGAGCTCCATCTACTAATTCCTTAGCTTCTTTTAATCCTAATCCTGTAGCATCTCTAACTACTTTTATAACTTTGATTTTTTGATCTCCAGCTTCTGTTAATACTACATCAAAAGATGTTTTTTCTTCAGCAACTGCTCCTCCAGCTACTGCTCCAGCTGCTGGTGCAGCTGCTGCTACTGCAGACACTCCATATTTTTCTTCTATAGCTTTTACTAAGTCAGCTAATTCAACGACTGTTAAAGCGTCGATTTCTTCAATTAATTTTTCTATTTTTTCCATTTTTTAAATCCTCCTTAAATTATTTTAGCTTTTTGAATTAAATTTAATTTTTCAATAGTATGTATGTATTTTTATTTACTATTTTACATTTAATTCTATTCGCTATTATATTTTTAGTGATATAAGTTCACTACTCTATTTTTTATTATTCTGCATCTGATGCTTCTGCTTTTTCTTCTACAGGTGCTGTTTCTTCTGTTGAAACTGAAACATTTACTTTTTCTCCAGCTTCTTCTTTTTGTTTTCTTACTTCTTCAAGTGCAACTGCAATTTTTGAAATGTTTCCAAGTAATGCACCAGCAAGCATAGATAGTAATGTTTCTCTTGATGGTAATTTTGCTAAAGTAATAACTTCTTCTGATGTCATTACTTTTCCTTCAATAACTCCACCTTTTATTTGATAAAATTCATTATCTTTACTATATTTATAAACGATTTTAGATGGCTCTAAGTAATCTTCATTACTCATTATTACAGCAGTTGGTCCTACTAATTCATTTTCTAAACCTTCTATTCCTGCTTCTTGTAAAGCTCTTTTTGTTATATTGTTTTTAATAACTGTACATTTTGCATTTGCATTTCTTAAATCTTTTCTTAATGTTGTATCATCTGATACAGTGATACCTCTATAGTTTGTTAAAAGAATTAGTTTAGCTGATTTCATTTCATCTGCTAATTTTTTTACTTCTTCTTTCTTTTGATTTAATATTTTTTCACTTGCCATTTTTATTTTTTCACCTCCATTTATTTAATTATTTATTTTTAAAATTTAATAACACTCTTTGTTTCCTACCGTGGAATACAAAGAGTGCATAACTCCTTTTATATTACCTCGGTAGGACTTCATTATTGCCTACTGTCTTTGGCTTTTATACTATTTTTGATTTATAAATATACTTGGTCCCATTGTTGTTGTTAATGCAATACTTCTAATATATTGTCCTTTAGCTGCTGCTGGTTTTG
Organism: uncultured Clostridia bacterium; assembly: GCA_948946035.1. Taxonomy (GTDB): domain Bacteria; phylum Bacillota; class Clostridia; order TANB77; family CAG-508; genus CAG-269. Next base: position 3,407 of record CARBKU010000110.1, on the reverse strand, counting down.
CTTTTATTATAGCATTAATTATTGTATCATAGTTTTCCATTAATTTGTCAGCTCCAAATGAAACTTTTCCAAATCCTAAGTGAACTATATTATTTTTGTCTAATCTATATTCAACTTTACCAGATTTTATTTCACTTATTGCTTTTGTTACATCCATTGTAACTGTTCCTGATTTTGGGTTTGGCATTAATCCTTTTGGTCCTAATACTTTTCCTAATCTTCCTACAACACCCATCATATCTGGTGTAGCAACTACTACATCATAATCAAACCAGTTTTCGTTTTGAATTTTTGGTATTAATTCTTCTGCTCCAACAAAGTCAGCTCCAGCTTTTTCTGCTTCTTCTGCTTTTGGTCCTTTAGCAAATACTAATACTTTTTGTGTTTTACCTGTACCATTTGGAAGTACTACTGTACCTCTAACTTGTTGATCAGCATGTTTTGAGTCAACACCTAATTTTACATGTAATTCTACTGTTTCATCGAATTTTGTTTTTGGCATTTTTTCAATTATTTCTAATGCCTCTTTTACTTCATATTCTTTGTTTTTGTCAATTAATTTTACACTTTCTGCATATCTTTTTCCGTTTTTCATATTTTACCTCCTTTGGTTTTAACGAGACTTTATCTCTCCCAATTTTTATTTTACTATTAGTTAATTTTTTTTGAAAATTGATATTCTTAACTTATTTTTTTCTAATCAGTTACTACTATACCCATAGATCTAGCAGTACCTTCAACCATACTCATAGCTGTTTCTATTGTTGCAGCATTTAAGTCTGGCATTTTTTGCTCAGCAATTTCTTTTACTTGTGCTTTTGTTATTTTAGCAACTTTTTCTTTGTTTGGCTTTCCTGAACCTTTTTGAATTTTAATTGCTTTTTTTATTAATACTGCAACTGGTGGTACCTTTGTTATAAAGTCAAAAGATTTATCTTTATATACTGTTATAACAACTGGTATTATCATTCCAGGTTGATTTGCAGTTCTATCATTAAATTCTTTAACAAATTGCATAATGTTAACACCACTTGAACCTAATGCTGGACCAACTGGTGGAGCTGGTGATGCTTTACCTGCCTCTATTTGTAATTTAATAATATTTGAAATTTCTTTTTCTGCCATTTTATTGGCACCTCCTTTTTAATTTCTAATTGATTTTTTGTACTTGTGAGAATTCTAGTTCTACTGGCGTTTCTCTTCCAAACATTGAAACTAGAACTTTAACTTTATGTTTTTCTGTATTAATTTCTTGAACTGTACCTACAAATCCTTCAAATGGACCATTCATAACTTGTACTTGTTCATTTATATCATAATCAACATTAACTGGTATTTCTTCAAATCCCATATTACGTATTTCATCTTCTGTTAATGGTATTGGATCAGTTCCTGATCCTACAAACCCTGTAACTCCTCTTGTATTTCTAACTATATACCATGATTCTTCTGTTACAATCATTTTTATTAAAACATATCCTGGAAAAACTTTTTTTAAGTTAGTTTTTCTTATTCCATCTTTAATCTCTATCTGCTCTTCCATTGGAACAATTATGTCAAAAAAGAAATCTTCTAATTCTCTATTTTTTATTGTTTTTTCTAAGTCTTTTTTTACTTTATTTTCGTAACCAGAATATGTATGAACTACATACCATCTCGCTACCATATCATAATCTTTTTGAGACACTTTTATTAAGCCTCCTTTTATATTAGTTATTCTGCACTATTTTCTGTATTTTCTTGAACATTTTCTTCTGTAGTGTTGTTTTCTTCAACTGTTTCTTCTGGTACTGTTTCTCCTTCTGTTGATGTAACATTTTCTTCTGATTCTTCAGTTTCATTTGTTGCATTTTCACTTACTGTATTACTTGAATCTATTAATCCTTTTACTTTATCAATACCATGCTTATTAACAGCCTCAAATGCTAAGTCTAATACAAAAACAATTACTGCAGTAATTAATACTATTGTTACTACTGCTACTGTGTTATTTAACAATTGTTTAGGTGTTGGCCAAACTACTTTTTTTAACTCAGCTTTAAAGTCTTTTAAAAAACTTCTTTTATTTTTGTTGTTTTCTTTCTTATTTGTTTTTGTTTCTTTATTAGCCATTTTATATCCTCCTTAAAATAGCTTTTTATTAACTATTTTGTTTCTTTGTGTGTTGTACGTTTTTTACAGAATTTACAATATTTAACTATTTCTAGTCTATCTGTATTATTTCTTTTATTTTTTGAAGTCATATAATTTCTTCTTTTACATTCTGTACATTCTAATGTTATGTTTTCTCTTGGTCCTTTTGCTGCCATTAGATAACACCTCCGTATTTTTTAACATTATTTTACTTTTTTTGAAACGATGTGAGCGTATATTCGTAATAATCATACGCTTGAATATTTTACCACTTTTTCTTATTTCTGTCAATGGGTTTTGTAGATTTTTTCTGTACTGAAAATCCAAATTTTCCAATTTTTTTACCTAATTGATAATAATGTCCATTTGAATAAGCTATTAAGTCACATTTTGAAATATCAAATGCACCTTTTTCATCAATGTATTTTTTATCTGCATTAATAGCTAAGACATCTGCTATAAACATATGGTGTGAACCAAGTTCTTTAATTTCTTTTACTTTACATTCTACTGATACTGGACTTTCTTTTATCATTGGACATTTAACATATTTTGCTTTTTCTTTATGTAACTTCATTTCTTTAAATTTATCTACTTTTGCTCCTGTTTTTACTCCACACCAATCAATTGCTTTGACTAATTTTTTTGTTGTTAAATTAATTATGAATTCACCACTTTCTTTTATTATGTTATATGAATATCTTGTAGGACGAACAGATATATAGACAGTTGCAGGATTTGTATTTATAATGCCTGTCCATGCAACTGTTATAATGTTAGATTTTTCCATAGTTCCACAACTTACCATAACAGCTGGTAGTGGGTATAAAAATGTTCCTGGTTTCCATGTTACTTTTGCCATATTATAAACTTATTTCAACTCCTTTCAGTTTATTATTTTTCTAATTTAACATATTTTATCATATTATTCTAAAGTATTCAAAATTATCATAAAAAATATAAATTAATAGTAGTTACTGATCATGAATATATATCAACATTATTAGTATCTACTATTAATTTATACTTTTTATATTAACTTTATATTTAAAAATAAAAAAACTAGCGACAACCTATCTTCCCAGCAGGGTAACCCACAAGTATTTTCGGCACATTTAGGCTTGACTTCTGTGTTCGGAATGGGAACAGGTATTTCCCTAAATGTCATCATCACTAGAAAATTATTGTATCTGTATAGCTTATTTTTAAGCTTATCAGCACACTCAAAAATACATAGATGAATTTATAGGTTCTTCGTTTTAGTTTATCGATTT
>CARBKU010000109.1 GCA_948946035.1 uncultured Clostridia bacterium | reverse complement strand
TGTAAAACTAATTACTGTTCCTAAATCTTTCATACTACTCGCCTACCTTTTCTATAAAAATATCATTTAATGTTGGCTTTTTAATTTCAAATTTATTAATTTGTATTTTATTTTTTACTAACTCAGTTAAAAGTTCATGTGCTTTTTCCTCTTCTGTAATCTTAATTACATATTGATTATCTTTTTCATTTTCAATACTTAAATTAAATTTTTCTATGAAAGAACTAATATCTTGGTTTGTATCTATTTCAACACGATTTGCTGGATATGTTTCTTTTATTTCTTTTAAATTTCCCTGTAGTACTGTTTTTCCTTTATTTAATATTAATATATCTGTACAAAACTCTTCAATTGTTGCCATTTGATGTGCTGACATAATAATGTATTTTCCATTTGAAACTAGTTCTATTATAATATTTTTCAAAATCTCTGTATTAACAGGATCCAAACCACTAAAAGGTTCATCCAACACAATCAATTCTGGGTCATGAATCACAGCTGTCATAAATTGAATCTTTTGTTGATTCCCTTTTGACAATTTTTCAGCTTGCATTCCTAAATACTCTTCCACCTTTAATTTCTTAGCCCATTTTTGAATAGAATCTTTTGCCTCTTTTGTTTCCATACCTTTTAACTTCGCAAAATACATCAATTGATCTTCTATTTTAACCTTTGGATATACACCTCTTTCTTCAGGTAAATATCCAAAATTAACATTTTTTCTATCTACTGCATTTCCATTCCAAGTAACTTCTCCGCTTCCTTTTTTAATAATTCCCAAAATCATTCTAATTGTAGTAGTCTTTCCAGCTCCATTTGTTCCAAGAAGACCAAAAACACCTGGCTTTTCTAGCTTAAAAGAAATATTATCCACTACTTTCTTATCTGCAAAAGTTTTTGAGACATTTTTTAAGATTAGGGGGACAGTCTTATTTTGTATCGTCTTTTTTGTCGAATTATGACTTTGCTTATTTTCTATATATTTATTTAATATGTATCTTTGATATTCATGATATAGTTTATCTTTATATTCATTTGCATCTACCCATATTACTTTATGGTCTTTTTCTGTAGGTTCTACTATTTTTTTATCAAATTCTGCAATATAAAAAGTTGCAGTAACATCTAATGGCCCTCTACTCCCCCCATCAGCCCATGCAGTAACTTTATCAAAATACTTAACATTTTTTATACTATATCCACTTTCTTCTAATAATTCTCTTTTTAAAGCTTCTTCTTCTGTCTCTTCGTTTTCTAGTCCTCCACCTAAGAAAAAATAGTCTCCTTCTATTGTTGTGGCTATTCCTATTTTGTTATCTTCTTCTCGCTCTATAATTACGTATGCACCTATCCTTTTAGTGTATTTAATTCCTTCCATTTTTTTACCTATTCTTATCATATCTTTCTATGCCTCCCTTTATCTTTAAATATTTTATCATTTGAACGTTTTTTTATCAATACTTTATGTTTTTAAGTTTCGACTTTTTGAAAAAATAAATTTAGTAAATTTATTTTCTTTTTTATGAAAATATAATTCAATACAGAAATTTCGACAAAAAAAATGAGACAGCAAAAGACTGTCCCTATATTCGTTTCATTTCTTCATTTCTTTTGATTTTTTTAGTTGTTGTTTTTATTAGTTCTTCTTCTGTCAATATCATATTTTTTATGTATTTGTATGGTGGAAATGTTTTATTTATTTCTTTTATTTTATTCCATAGTATTTCTTCTATGTTTTCTTCAGGATATTTTTTGCTTGCTTCTTCTTTGTCATATACTATTTTTACAGATAATTTTACATCATTTTTATTACTTTCGTTTGGCATTCCAAATACCATACATTCTTTTACTATGTCTATTCTATTTATTAACATTTCTAATTCTTCTGGAAATACTTTTTTTCCGTTTTTTAATACTATCATGTCTTTTTTTCTTCCTGTAATAAATATATATCCATTTTTGTCTTTATATCCTAAGTCTCCTGTATAAAACCATCCATCTTTTATTACTTCTTTTGTTGCTTCTTCGTTTTCGTAATATCCAAGCATTATGTTTGGTCCTTTTACTTTTAGTTCTCCTATTCCATTTTCGTCTTTATCTTCAAATTCTATTTCTACATTAGGCATGTTTGTTCCTATTGAACCATATTTTTTTATTTTATAGTTTTCTGCTGCTATAACAGGTGCTGTTTCTGTTAATCCATATCCTTGAACTACCTCTAATCCTATTTCATTAAATCCTTTTGCTACTTTTCTGTCTAATGGTGCTCCTCCTGATATTACAAATCTTAAATGTCCACCTAGTTCATCTATTATTTGCTTGAATAGTTTTTTTCTAATATCTATGTGCATCTTTAATAAGAAATTACTTATTTTTTTAGCTATGTTTACTGTTTTTGTTTTTCCTTGTTTTTCTATCCCTTGCTCTACTTTTTTGTATATTGCTTCAACTAATAGTGGAACTCCTACAAATACTGATACTTTATATTCTTTTAGGTTTTGAGATACATATCTTAATCCATCTGGAAATGCTGTTGTTAATCCACATGCAAGCATCATAATCATTCCAGTTGAACCAAATACATGGTGAAATGGTAAAAATGCTAAGTTTATGTCTGTAGGATATAATTTTTCAACTTGTTGCATTCCATATACGTTTGATGCTATGTTATTTTGTGATAACATAACTGCTTTTGATTTTGATGTTGTTCCTGATGTGAATAATAATATATTCATTTTGTATGAATCTATTTCTGCTTCTATATATTCTTTATTTCCTTTTTCTATCAATTCTTTTCCCTGTTTTATAAGGTCTTGTATATTTAAATATCCTTCTAGTTTGTTCATGCATATATATTGTTCTGCTTTACAATTGTTTCTGTTTTGTATCTCTTTTATATTTCCTATATATTTTTCATCAAATACTACTACATCTGCTTTACTTCTTAATATACAACTTTCTAATTCGTCTACTTGTAACTCTTTATCTAATGGTATTGATAACATTCCTCCTAATAAGTTTGCTAAATGTGTTAATACCCAACCATAACTATTTCTTCCTACAATTGCTACTCTTTTATTTTTGTATCCTAAATTATAAAATTTTGTTCCTAAAGCATTTATGTCTTCTAAAAATTTTTCATAACTGATATTTTTGTATTGTACTTCTTTTTCTTTCTTTTCTTTTAATATAAATGCTGTATTATCTTTGTATTTTTTTGCTGAATGATATATTAATTCCTTAATATTTTCAAACTCTGTTGCTTCAAGATATTTAAAATCACCCATAATTAAACTCCTTATCTAGTATTCGATACTAGATTACCATATATAATATAATGTGTCAAGAAATTGACTACTTCGTCTAGGGTGAATTTCTTAAATTCCAACTGTATTTATTTTTCTACTTGCATTGGTACTAAATTTGATATATCTATTGTAACTCCTTTGTTAGTTATTAAAACTGGCCTTATACATAAAGCCAGCAAAACAAATTATTCATATTTAATACCCATGTTACTTATTCTAAAAGCCCTATTTCTTTTTAATACAAAACACTGAATTGATTTTTTTTCACTAAAATGAGAAGCTACTTCTCGTTTGGCATATTTATCACCATGTCCAAATAAGATTCCATTTACATTTTCAAAAAAATCCACCAATTTTTCTTCTATTTCTTGCACATAAGCATGACAACCAAATTCTTCGGTACTACACACTTTGGCCATCTTTTTGACTTTTCTATCATTAAATACAACATACTCTCCCTTATCAGAATTTAATACTTTAAATAGTTTTGATTTTGAATGAATATGATTAGTAAATAAAATCATATTTCCTTCATTTGCTAACATAAAGGATAAAAAGTATTCTAGTCCTCCTCTTTCTGTAACAAGAATTATCTTTCTTCTATTGTCATAAATGGCATTTGCCTTTTCTTGCACCTTTTTTATAAAGGTAACATTTGATGGCATAGCCATTAAAGTTTTAGTGTCGATTTCCAATTTACGATTAATATCTACATATATTGGCATATCTAACTCTATTTTCCCCATTTTCTTTAATTCTTTTATCCGTGCTAATGTAATTTCAAATATGCTTTCTCCTATTGCAGAAATTAATATACTTTTTCTTTCATTAACAGACTTTATAACAAGCCTATCAAAATTTTCCTTTGGCTTGCTTTCAATTCCATATGTTGCCTCTGTCACTATTGTGACAGGAAGTTTTTTGTATTCTTCTGAAATCCAACTATTTCTTACAATAGTCTTATCTTTATAATCCCCTGTACATAACACATTGATATTTTCTTCATTCATGTATTTACAGGTTAACATGCACATAATTGCACCTTGGCAATGTGCGTTCTTAAAAAAAATAATATCAATATTTTCATTGATTTCTAATTTGACATTATTTTTTAATGTAACTATGTTCTGTATTAGTGTTATAGCATCATTTTCACTCCATAGTGAATTTCCAAACTCTTTACTCTGACGATAAAAATTTGATATCGCCGTTTTTTTCATATACTCAGCTGTATATGCTGATGTATAAATTTTTCCTGTATAGCCCTGATTATATAACATTGCAAATCGACCTACATGGTCAATATGGTGGTGAGTTGCAATAGCAAAATCAATTTCACTTGCATCAAATGAAAAAGTTTTATTTAATTCATAACTATCTTTGTCAAGAAAAGTTCCACAGTCAACTAAAAATTTAATTACTTTCTTGTTTGGTAAATGCAATTCACAATAATTACAAGATCCTGTTACTTCTGAGCTTAAACTTTCTAACCGCAGATAAAAATTTTTATTTGTTTTTTTCTTCATATTTAGACCTCCATATTTTAGTCATTTTTATAAAAGTTTCTGTTCGTTATTATATCAAGTTTTACATAATATTTCAAGCTGTATAAGATATTATGTGAATTTAAAAAATATATTTTCTTGTCTCAATATTTAAATTTTATTGCTTTTATTTAATTGTAGAACAGTTTGGGAAACATCAATTTCAAATTTTCTACCAAAATGTGTTTTATATAATAGAAAGTCAGTATGACTTTCCTAATATATAAAACACTGGCCTTATACATAAAGCCAGCAAAATTAATAATAATTTTTCAATTAAATATTTTTGACA